>NZ_JACHIA010000010.1 GCF_014202995.1 Longimicrobium terrae | reverse complement strand
GCAGCCTCTTCGACCAGGACGGGGCTCCACAATCCAGTCCATCAACCTTCTGAACCGCCGTATACGGACCCGTACGTACGGTGGTGGGGGAGGGGGTGCCGGGGGTAACTCCGGCCCCCCTATCCCGATCGATGGAGATCGTGCGGGTTGATCGGTGGAACGGGGAAGGCGTTCGGCGTGGACGACTGGCTTCGGTGTGCGTCCCAGGCTGTGGCCCTCACCCCGCGTGCTGCGCACGACGACCCTCTCCCACGAACGGATGTGGGAGAGGGAGCACACGGCAACGGCGGTTCCACGGCGAGGCGGGGTTCAGCGTGGGCGCCAGCCGCGGAGGCCCCTCCCCCGGCCCCTCCCCGTGCAAACTGCCGCACGGAGAGGGGAGAACTCACACCGGATCTGCGGACCCTCGTGCAGTTGAAGCCCCGAACCGGACGCGCCAGCGGCCGGTGTCGGGGCTTAGCGCCGTTTGAGCGGCGGATTCATCCGCTCAGGATCGCCGGGCGTTCGGCAAGATCCCGGTTCTCGCCCCGGCTCTCGGTCGGCTCGCTCCGGCTCTCACCACGAGTTGCGGGCCCGGAACCATCGAGGACGTTCCGCTGCGAATGCCGAAACGGCCAGCGAACACGAGGTCCGCCGGCCGTTGCTGTTCCCCGCGACCTCCGCGACCCCCGCGCCCTCCGCGTGAGAGCCGTTACAGAGCCCGCGCACGCTCGAAACCAGGCGCTACTCGCCGTCGGGCGCGGATTCGTGGTCCTCCGCGCGGCGCCGCGTGCCGGGAATCAGGCCGCCGGGCGAATCAAGATCATCCGAGCGGTCGTCCGGCGACCGTGGCGCGGGGCGGTCGGCGCCGGGACCCAGCAGTTCGCGCAGCGCCTCCTGCTGCCGTTCCTGGTCCTGCTCCTGTTCGGTCGCGAGCCGCGCCGGGGTAATGGAAAGCGTGGCTGTCTGCATCATGAAGGTCCTCCGGGTCCTGGTTCCCAACGGGGACGGCCCAAAAAGCAAACACCGCGCCGGATCATCCGGCGCGGTGTCGCAGCGTGCATGGCGTGAAGCGTATGGTCAGCCGCCCACCGCCGAGCCGGTGAACTCCGGCCGCGCCGCATCGGCCACGCGGTCGTGCACCGCGCGCCGCAGCGTCTGCATGCGGTTGGGGCCGTCGTCGTACGTGCGGTTGGCCAGCAGCACCACCCAGGTGCCGCGCTCCGCGTCGATCCAGATGGACGTGCCCGTGAACCCCGTGTGCCCGAACGAGTTGGGCGACACGTGCGATCCCGCCGCGCCCGTTCCCGGAGCGGAGGGCGTGTCCCAGCCCAGCGCGCGCGTGCCCGTTCCCGGCTGGCGCGAAGTGAACATGCGCACCGTGCTCTCGCGAAAGATGCGCGTGCCGTTCAGTTCGCCGCCGTTGGCCAGCATGGAGGCGAAGCGGGCCAGGTCGTGCCCGGTGCTGAACAGCCCCGCGTTCCCCGCCAGCCCGCCCAGGCGCCGCGCAATGGGATCGTGCACGCGGCCGCGGAACGCCATCGATCCGCGCGAGGTGCCCGCGCAGTTCCAGCATCCCTCGCCGTACACGTAGCTGGTGTGATTCATCCCCAGCGGCGCGAACACGCGGCGGTCCAGCAGGCGGTACAGCGGCTCGCCCGCGGCGCGCTCGGCGGCGGCGTACAGCACCACGAAGCCCACGTCCGAATACTCCACCTGCATCCCCGGCCGCGCGCGCAGCGGCGTGCGCAGAATGCGGCGCAGCCCTTCTTCCGGCGTGCTCCCCGTCACGTCCACGCCGTCGGGGAGGCCCGAGGTGTGGGTGAGCAGGTGGCGGATGGTGACCTGCTCGCGCCCGCCGCCGGTGAACTCCGGCAGGTACGACGACACGGGCTCGTCCAGCATCATGCGGCCGTCCTGCACCAGCAGCATCACCGCCGTGGTGGTGCCCACCACCTTGGTGAGCGAGGCCAGGTCGTACACGGTGGCGTCGGGGTCTACCTCGCCGTCGCCCGCGCCCAGGCGGCCGAAGCCCTCCTCGAGCACGGTGCGGTCCCAGCGGCCCACCGCCAGGGCGGCGCCGGGAAACGAGCCGCGGCGCATTTCGTCCAGCACCGCTTCTTCGGCGCGGGCCAGGGCGGCGCCGTTGAAGCCGGCGGCCGCGGCGGAACTGAGTTCGTGCCGGGCGCGGGTGGGGGCGGCCGCGGGACGAAGGGTGTCGGACGGCGCGGCGTGAAGCGCCGCCGCCAGCGTGAGCAGAACGGGGAACGGCATGAGTGGCCTGCGATTCCGGTTGAAACTGCGGGTGAGTTTGCGAGTGGGACATCCACGGTAGTACCGCTCCGGGGGGATGTCAAGAAACTCGACTTACGGGTGTCATGTGAGATGGAGCAAGACGGGCGATCCATCAGCTACGGCGGGGGAAACATCTGCTACATGACCGCCGTCATAGGCGCTGGATCAATAAGCCGACATTGCGTTGAAATCCTGGGTAAGATGATGTGATGCAACGGGATGCGTGCGGTTTGCCGGGCGCTTTCCGGACACTGCCTCGCACCTGCGTGCGCTCCCGACACCATTCCGTAATCGGCCGGGCACAAGGGGTGCCCTGTGACGCAGCGCCGCCCCGGATCGCCGGTGGGAGGGGCGCGGGTGAACCTGACCGGGAGGCGGAATGACGGTGCCGGTGTGGGCGGCGGCGGGGCTGTGGGGACTGCTGGCGGGGGCCGCGCTGCTGATTGGCGCGGCGCTGGGGTTCGCCGTGCGGGTGCCCCGGGGTCTCGTGGCGGCGGTGATGGCGTTCGGCGCCGGCGTGCTGATCTCGGCGCTCGCCTTTGAGCTGATGGACGAGGCGTACCGGCAGGCGGGGTTTGCGCCGGTTCTGATCGGCTTTTCCGTGGGGGCGCTGGCGTACACGGGGGCGACCATGGCGCTTGCCCGGCGCGGCGCGCACCACCGCAAGCGCTCGGGCGATCATCAGCCGTCTGAGAAGGACCAGCCCGGGAGCGGAACGGCGATCGCCGTGGGCGCGCTGCTGGACGGCATTCCGGAATCCATCGCCATCGGGCTCAGCATGGTGGGCGGGCACGGCGTGAGCATGGCCGCGGTCGCCGCCATCTTCCTCTCCAACCTCCCGGAAGGATTGTCGAGCTCGGCGGGAATGAAGCGCGCGGGGCGGTCCGGGCGCTTCGTGTTCGGGATGTGGACGGCGATCGCGCTGGCGTCCGGGGTGGCGTCGCTGGTGGGCTACACCGTGTTCCGCGGGTTTCCGCCGGAGGTGATGGCGGGAACCACCGCCGTGGCGGCGGGCGGCATTCTCGCCATGCTCGCCTCCACCATGATGCCCGAGGCATACGAGGAGGGCGGCGGGATGGTGGGCCTCGTCACCGCCGCTGGCTTCCTGGCCGCCTTCTTCCTGAGCATGCTCGACCGCCGCTGACGCGATTTCGTACAGGCCCAGCGGCCGCCCGGGTCCATGTTCATCCGGCTTTGCCGCGCGGGCACACTCCGCAAACAGACGCGCGGCAGGTGGATGTGTGGGCGCGCTTTCGTCGCCGCCTGGCGGATTGGGTGCCCGCCAAGACGCGGATGAACTCACCGCAGGCGCCATTTCCGGCCTCCGGTGGACGATGGGGTGCCTCTCAAAAAATGCGGATGAACTCAGCGCGAGCGCCGTCGTCGGCACCGCCCGCCGCTTGTACACGCGGGAGATGCGCATCCGCTGGATGGACGCTCGACGTACTCACCATTCCTCGCCCGATGGTACGCAGTTGAAGCCCCGAACCGGACGCGCCAGCGGCTGGTGTCGGGGCTTACCGCTGTTTGAGCGGCGGATTCATTCGCTCAGGCCTCCCGCGCAAGATCCAGGGACCGCCTCCGAATCGGGAATGCATCGGATCAACATCCATCAAAAAGACGCGGCCCCCGGAGATGACTCCCCGGGGGCCGTGGTTCGAGTGGATGGCCCGCCTCGCGACGGACCACCCCATTCCCTATTCCCTATTCCCTATTCCCTGCCGTTCAGACCCCCCGGTGCAGCCGCACCTCACCCTCAAGGCCACGGCCGGCCGGAGCGGGCAGGGGCAGCTCCGGAAACCGCAGCTTGCCCTCGCTCATCTGCGCGCCGCGAAGCGCAAAGCTCAGCGCTTCGTCGATGGTGGACACGCCGTGCACCTCCATCTGGCTCAGAATCTCGGCCGGCAGATCGTCCAGGTCCGCCTCGTTCTCCTTGGGCAGGAGGATGGTGCGGATGCCGGAGCGGTGCGCGCCCAGCAGCTTCTCCTTCACGCCGCCGATGGGAAGCACCCGGCCCGTCAGCGTCACCTCGCCGGTCATCGCCACGTCGTTGCGGACGGGCATTCCCGACAGGGCTGACACCAGCGCCGTGGTCATCGCCACGCCCGCGGACGGACCGTCCTTGGGAATGGCGCCCGCCGGCACGTGAATGTGCAGCTCCGAGCCCCACGCCTTGCGCGGGTCGATGCCGTACCGCGCCGCGTTGGCGCGGGCGTACGTCAGCGCCGCCCGGGCGGACTCCTTCATGACGTCGCCCAGCTGGCCGGTCAGCACCAGGTTGCCGAAGCCGGGCTGCGCCTGCTCCGCGCCCTCGGCCGCCGGCGCCGACGCGCGCTGCTGCGCCGAAACCTCGATGAACATGATGTCGCCGCCCACGGGGGTGTAGTACATCCCCGTCGACACGCCCACGATGTCCTCCCGCCCGGCGCGCTCCGGGTGCACCCGCGTGCGGCCCAGGAAGTCCTTGACCACCTCGCCGTCCACCACCACCTCGCTCGTCCCGCCCGTGGCGATGCGCCGCGCGGCCTTGCGGGCCACCTTGCCCAGCTCGCGCTCCAGCTGCCGCACCCCCGCCTCGCGGGTGTACTCGCTGATCACGCGCTCCAGCGCCTCCTCGGACAGCTGCAGCTCGCCTTCGTGCAGCCCGGCCTCTTCCAGCTGCCGGGGCAGCAGGTAGCGCTCGGCGATGTTCTTCTTTTCCGCCTCGGTGTAGCCGCGGAACTCCACGGCCTCCATGCGGTCGTACAGCGGCGCCGGAATGTTCTGCGTGTAGTTGGCCGTGGCGATGAACAGCACCTCGCTCAGGTCGAACGGCACGCCCAGGTAGTGGTCCGTGAACTCGTGGTTCTGCGCCGGATCCAGCACCTCCAGCAGCGCGCTGGACGGGTCGCCCTGGTAGCTCACCCCCAGCTTGTCCACCTCGTCCAGCAGGATCACGGGGTTCCGCGACTTGGCCTGCTTGAGCGCCTGGGCGATGCGCCCCGGCATGGCGCCCACGTAGGTGCGGCGGTGCCCGCGGATGTCCGCCTCGTCACGCACGCCGCCCAGCGCGATGCGCACGTACTTGCGCCCCAGCGCGCGGGCGATGGACTTGGCGATGCTCGTCTTGCCCACGCCCGGAGGGCCGGCAAAGAGCAGAATGGGCCCCTTGGCGGTCGCCTTCGCCTTGGCCACGACGATCTCCTTTTCAATCACCTCGGCCGTCATCTCCGCCTCGGTGCCGTCCAGCGCCTCGGCTTCGGCGGCGGCCTCTTCCTTGGCCTCGGCCTCGGCGCGGCGCGCGGCCAGCTGGCGCACGGCCAGGAACTCCAGCACGCGGTCCTTTACGTCTTCCAGCCCGTAGTGGTCCTCGTTCAGGATCTCTTCGGCGGCGCCCAGGGTGAGCTTGTCTTCCGTGCGCGTGTTCCACGGAAGATCCGTCATCACCTCCAGGTAGGTGCGGATGACCTGGTACTCGGCGCTCTGCGGGTTGGTGCGCTCCAGCCGGCCGAGCTCGCGCTCCACCTCTTCGGCCACACCCTCGGGAAGGCCCAGCGCCTCGATCTTCTCGCGCAGTTCCTCCAGCTCCCGCCCTTCGTCCTCTTCACCCAGCTCGCGCTGAATGGCCTTCATCTGCTCGCGCAGCAGCATTTCGCGCTGGCGCTCGCCCAGTTCCTCCTGCACCTGGGCCTGAATCTCCTCCTGCGCCTCCAGCAGGGCCAGCTGGCGCTGCACGATCAGCAGCAGCGAGCGCAGGCGCTCCTCCACGGACAGGATCTCCAGCAGCTTCTGCTTGGCCTCGGGGGCCATCTCCACGTAGAACGACACCAGGTCGGCAAAGGCGCCGGGCTCGGTGACGCCCTCCATGAACTGCTGCAGCATGTCCGCGGGAATGCCGCGGCGGCGGCCCAGCTCGGCGGCGCGGTCGCGCACCTCGCGGTGCAGCGCCAGGAACGCCGGGTCTTCGGCGTTCACCGGGGCCAGGTCCGTCATTTCCCGCACGTGCGCGCTCAGCCCGGTGCCCGGGGTCTCCACGTAGTGCAGGGCAAGGGCGCGGTGTTCGCCCTGGATAAGGAGCTGCACCCCGCCCGCGCCCTTCTGAACCTGGGCGATGCGGACGATGGTGCCGACGGTGTACAGGTTGTCCGGCTCCACCTCGTCGCGGTTTTCGCGCTGGGCCACCGCGAGCATGCGGCGGTCGCCGGCGAGCGCGGCCTCGATGGCCTGCAGCGTGCCCGGACGCCCGGCCGAGATCGGCACGGCGGTTCCGGGGAAGATGACCGTCTCCCGCAGCGGGAGAACGGGCAGCATCAGCTTTTCACTCATGGCGTGTTGCCTCTTGTATCGGTTGCGGCCGCTGAGAGCGGCCGCCTGCTGTGTTCGGTGTTTCGCATCTTTTCGGCCACGGTGGTATACCCCCTCAGGCCATGCGATGTGCCCCGTAACCGCTTGTCTAATCGAGCTTTAACCCTCGCCGGGCTCCGACTGCCAATCCGGCCTGCCTTCCCGAAGCGGAATGCCGTTCCGGCGGCGTAACTGCCGCTACGGCACAGAGGTATGTTCCGCGTCCTCGAATGCTCATCCTGATACCCCGGAACCGCAGCGTCGCCTGCTGGTTCGCGGGGGCAGCCGGTCGTCCGGCCAGCGTCGGCGCGTCCGCCGGTCCAGGAGCGGATGAATTCGCCGCTGGAAGAGCACGAAGTCCGCCTTCGCGGACTGTGGCGGCGGGCTTGGGGCGCTTGGAGCGGGCGGCGGTGCGCCGTTCGCCATACTTGATCGAATCTGGCGATAACGTTCATCCGCAGAGTTTTACAGCGCGCGATCGGGGGTTGTGGCTGATGGTATCCGCCGCACTGCCTGATCGCGTCTGTTGGCGGAGTATTACATCCGGGTGAAGGCGAAGGGCGCGGCCTGTCGCTCACACGGGGAATCGAGCATCATCCATCGAACGATGGTGATACCGAAGTACAAGATCCCAAACGAGGCGTGAAGTGGCGCAGAATCCCGAGCGGTACCTGGATGATCTGGTCATCGGCGAAACGTGGGACGGCGAGCCGTTCGAGATCACGGAAGCCGACATCGTGGAGTTCGGTGAGAAGTACGATCCGCAGCCGTTCCACACGGATGCCGCCGCTGCTGCTTCCACTCCGTTCGGCGGATTGATCGCGAGCGGCTGGCACTTGAATGCGCTGATCATGCGCGAGTTCGTGCACGCCAAGCCGTACGGCGACACGCCGATTCTGGGGATGGGCGTGGATGAACTGCGGTGGCTGCATCCGGTACGCCCCGGCGACCGGCTTCGGATTCAGGCGCAGATCGTGGAGGTGAAGCGATCGTCGTCGCGCCCGGACCGCGGGATGGTGCGCACCGCCATCTCCGCGACCAACCAGGACGGCATCCCCGTCATCCGCCTCCAGACACTGACGCAGATGCCCGCGCGCCCGGCCGCGACCGGTGGCTGAGCCGCGCCGTCCGTCCGGATGCTCGCCGATCATCCGCTTCCACTTCCCCCATCGACACACATGAGAACGTTGGCTTCCGGGCCGGGACGACGGCCGCGCGCGACGGCGATTCTGATCGCGATTGCGTTGTCGGGCTGTGGCAACGAGGATCTGGTGATGCGCCCCGCCACCGGAGCGGTGCTTCCGATCACGGAGGGGCCGGCGATCACGAATCCCTGCCGGACGAAACCCGAGCGCGTCGCGGGCTACTTCTCGCCGACCCCGGGCCAGATCGCAGCGATGGAAGCCGGCCTCGCCCGAGCCGTCAATCCGCTGCTCAGGATGGATGGCGAGCGCTTCGGAAGAATCGAATACCATCGCCAGTACATGGGCCTGATCCGTCCTGACGGGCGGCGGTCCATCTACGTGAGTGCCTTTGGTAGCAGTGTGCTTGAGCACAGGAATGCTGATCCGCTGCCCGGGCAGGCCGATACGGTGCAGTGGCGGACGTATTTCCTCGACTACTGTGATGGCTGGAAAGGCTTCTGGGGCATCGAGTACGATGTGGAGACGGGCGAGTTCTCCCACTTCGAGCACAACGGGAAAGCGTAGAATGGAGGTCAGCGCGTCCTGCGAGCCTTGCGGGGCCCTCACCCGGCTCGCCAGGGCTCGCCACCCTCTCCCACGAACAGATGTGGGAGAGGGGGCAGACCCCGGTATCGCGCGCTTCAGACGGCTTTGTACAGTTGAAGCCCCGAACCGGACGCGCCATCGGCCGGTGTCGGGGCTTTGCGCTGTTGGAGCGGCGGATTCATCCGCTCAACAGACTCCGCTCACGCGACGACCTCCGCCCCGCACGCCGAACCATCCGCCCGCCTCAACCCTCCCCCAGTCTTTTTTGGGGGAGGGTGGGCCGGTGGTGCCGGCCCGGGTGGGGGCCGCCCTGAAATCCGCCCCCGCGCAGCTCACCTGCTCCCGCGCCTTCGTCTGTTCACCGCGATCGGTCGATTGCGATCCGCTGCCTGCTTCCCCCACCCGCCACGCCGCGCGCGATTCGTGCAGTGGGCCGCGCGCGCAGGCGCGACGCTCGATCCGCCGTGCGTACACCAGGCAGACCAGACCCCTCGTGACCGATCCGTCCAATCCGCCCAGCCCTTCCGCCGCTTCGGCCGCGCGCCGCGCCACCGCTGACGCGGGCGTGTTCCTGATCCCCGAAGAGCACCTTCCCGCCGGGTTCGCCGACAAGGTGGCGCAGGGCGGGTTCGTGCCGGCGCCGCCGCGCCCCGCCGCCACCGTCGTTCTGGCGCGCGACGGCCAGGACGGGCCGGAGGTGCTGCTGCTGCGCCGCCACGGCCGCAGCGGATTCGCGGCGGGCGCCTGGGTGTTCCCCGGCGGCACGGTGGACAAGGAAGACCGCGATCCGCTGATCGTGGACCGGCTGGACGGCCCCTCGCCCGCGGAGTGGGCCCGCCGCATGGGGCTGGCCGATCCCGCCGAGGCGACCGGCTTCGTGGTGGCCGCCATCCGCGAAGCGTTCGAGGAAACCGGCATCCTCCTTTCCCGCGACCAGGAAGTGGCTGCGGACGCGGAATCGCTGGATGTGGCGCGGCGTGCGCTGCTGTCGGAGGTGGTGGGAATGCGGCAGGTGGCGGTGACGCGCAACGTGCACCTGGCGGCGGACCGCATGGTGTACCTGGCGCACTGGGTGACGCCGGAGCCGGAGCCGCGCCGCTACGACACGCGCTTCTTTCTGGCTCCCGTGGGTCCGGACGCGCTCTGCGTTCCGCACGAGGCGGAGATGACGGAATCCATCTGGCTGACGCCCGCCGTGGCGGTGGAGCACTTCCGCACCGAGGCGCTCAAGATGCTGCCGCCCACCGTCCACACCCTGCGCCGCCTGAGCGGCTACTCATCCGTGGATGAGATGATGCGCGAACTGGCTGCCGCGCCCGTCCCCATGATCCTGCCCGTAATGCGCAGGCAGGGCGATGGGGTGGCGATCGTGCTGCCGAAGGACGAGGATTGAGCAGGCGCGACTCCGGCGACCGTGCCGACCGCCTGATCTCCCTGTGCGCCATCGTGGCGGCGGTCGCGGCGGTGCTGGTGTCGGCCTACGCGGCCTACATGCAGCGCGAGCAGCTCAAGATTTCCGTGTGGCCCCATCTTTCGCAGAGCAACCGCATGACGCCGGGGCAGCCGTACGTCCGCACGGTTCGCAACGGGGGGATGGGCCCGGCGCTGGTGCGCTCCTTTCAGGTGAGCGTGGACGGGCAGCCGCACCGCTCGTGGTCCGCGGTGGTGAAGGCCGCCACCGGCCTTCCGGCTCCCCCCGCCCTGGTGTACAGCAGCCTGGGCCCGGGAACCGTGGTGCTTCCCGGAGCCGAGGTGGAACTGCTGCGGCTTCCCGCCGGGCCTGAGGCGGCCGCGTTCTGGACGGTCATGCAGGACGACCGCGTTTCCCTGCGCATCTGCTACTGCTCTCTCCGCGGTGACTGCTGGGTGGGAGACTCGGGCGAGCCGGATCCCCGGCCCGTACGCCGGTGCCAGCCCGACCCCGGCCGGGAGTTCGCCGACTGATGCCCGTGCCGCCGCGTTCCCGCGTCCCGCTCGCGATCCGGCAAGCATCGACGTACCTTGGACGATGATGACGGAACGGTGCGCGTACGCCGTTCACGGTTCTTGCGGCCCTCGTTTGCGGCCACCCTGATCCCCTTGTTTCATCCCGGAGTCATGACGCAGCGCCCCACGACGCTCGGCGCCCTGCGCGCCGCCGGCTACCGCCCGCGCTCCGTAAAGGCGGAGATCCGCGACAACCTGGTCGCCCGGCTCAAGGCCGGCGGACCGCTCTTTCCCGGCATCGTGGGCTACGAGGACAGCGTCGTCCCGTCGCTCGTGAACGCCGTGCTTTCGCGCCACAACTTCATCCTGCTGGGGCTGCGCGGGCAGGCCAAGAGCCGCATTCTGCGCCAGCTCGCCACCCTGCTGGACCCGGAAATCCCGGTGCTGGCGGGAAGCGAGGTGAACGACGATCCCTTTGCGCCCATCAGCAAGCACGGCAGGCAGCTCATCGAGCAGGCCGGCGACGACGCGCCCATCGAGTGGATCGGGCCGGACCGGCGCTACGTGGAAAAGCTCGCCACGCCCGACGTGACCGTGGCGGACCTCATCGGCGACATGGACCCCATCCGCGCGGCGCGGGGCGGGCACCTGCTGAGCGACGAACTCACCATCAACTTCGGCCTGCTGCCGCGCGCCAACCGCGGCATCTTTGCCATCAACGAACTGCCGGACCTGTCGGGCAAGGTGCAGGTGGGCCTGTTCAACGTGCTGCAGGAAGGCGACATCCAGATCAAGGGATACCCCGTCCGCCTGCCGCTGGACGTGATGCTGGTGTTCAGCGCCAACCCGGAGGACTACACGGCGCGCGGCAAGATCATCACCCCGCTCAAGGACCGCATCGGCGCCGAAATCCTGACGCACTACCCGCGGTCCGCGGAAGAGGGAATGGAGATCACCGCCAACGAAGCGTGGGTGAACCGGGCGGACTCGTCCCCCGTTTCCATCCCGCCCTTCGTCTCCGAACTGGTGGAGCGCGTCGCCTTCCTTGCCCGGGGCGACAAGCGCATCGACCGGCGCAGCGGCGTGTCGCAACGCATGCCCATCACCGTGCTGGAAACGGCGGTGAGCAACGCCGAGCGGCGCGCGCTGCTGGCGGGAGAGGACCGCATCCTGCCGCGCGTGGCGGACGTGTACGCCGCCATGCCCAGCATCACCGGCAAGATGGAGCTGGAGTACGAAGGCGAGCTTCAGGGCTCCGAAGCCATCGCCCGCGACCTGATCGCCGCCGCCGCGCGCGAGGTGTTTGACCGCGTGTGGGATGTCGACATGCTGGACACGGTCATTGAGCACTTTGACCGCGGCGGCGTGCTGCAGATCAGCGACGGCGCATCCGCCGAGGCGTGCATGAAGGGGCTGCGCGGCGTGCCCGGGCTGGCCGAGGCGCTGGAAGAGGCGGGGATGATGCAGACCGACGACGTGCCCATGACCGTGGCCGCGGCGGAACTGCTGCTGGAGGGCCTGGCCGCGCACCGCCGCATCAGCCGCGCGGAAAGCGGGGCGTACGGCCGCGCCAAGCCGGAGCGCAAGGGCAAGAAGGGCAAGGGCGACGGCGGATTCACCTTCGGCGACGACATGTTCTCCTGACGCGCCCGCACCCGTCCCGCGGTCCGTCGCGGCCGCTCCACCGTCCCGGTCCGCAGCCGCCGCGGTGACGGGATGAGGGTGCGCGCGGCACCCGCCGCGGAGGGTTCGATGCGGGAATGCGGGATGCAGGACGGGAAGCCCCGGTCCCGGACGCGCCAGCGGCCGGGACCGGGGCTTCCGCCGTTTCCGGCGGGCGGTTGATGACCCGCGCGCACGATCGTCAAGCGTTCATCCACCGGATGGGCGGATAACGATCGGCCCGCACGCCGGATGGCTGACGGCGCGGAGATCCGGCCGCGGGATGGTGCGCGCATCCATGCTGGAAGTACGGATCTGCCCGGCGGACCGGCCGTCATCCGCCGATCCGCAGAGGGCGACAGAAAGAGGCAGAAAACGGAGGTCGCCTGGCGCGGCGGGCTGCGTGCGGATACGGGTAACACCATACACTTCAACAGCGTAGTCTACTTACATCTCTCGCCCGATTTCCGTATACTGTAAATCTCCCCCTACCCCGCGCACCAGCAAGGCGGGGCGATCCGATCGGCTGCCGCCCCGTCCGCTCCGGACGCGTGCCCCGCGGGCGCGCGCCCGGAAGAACCGGATCGCCTTCCCGCAATCCTGAAGTACAACGCCATGCCGCCGGCCCATACACCCGCCTCGCCCGACTCCGCTCCCTCCCTCCGTTCCGCCGAAGAGCAGGCCCGCCGCATGGCCGAGCGCATGCGGGCCGTGGCCATCGCGGGAAGCGGGGTGATCGGCGCGCGCACCCTGGACGACCTGCAGCGGGTGCTGCAGGCCGCGTGCGAGCGGGTGATCGGGCTGGACGTGTTCGGGCTCAGCGTGTACGACGCCGAGCGCGACGTTCTTTCCTTTCCCGCCGGGGCGGACCTGCACACGCACGTTCCCGCCGTCGTCATTCCCCTGGCCGGAACGCCCGCCGAGCGGGTGATCCGCCGGCGCGAGACGCTGCTCACCCTGTCATCCGACGATCCCGCGGGCCGCGGCGCCGTGGTCGTGGGCACCGGCCGGCGCTCGGAATCCATCATCCGCACCCCGCTGCTGGCCGGCGACCGCGCGCTGGGCATGCTGTGCGTGCAGAGCTACACGCCCGGCCTGTACACGGACGAGGACGTGGAGGTGCTGCAGACGCTGGCCGCGCTGGCCGGCACCGCGCTGCTGAACGTGCAGTACCTGGCCGAGCGCGAGGCCGCCCAGCGGGCCGTGCAGGAAAGCGAGGAGCGCTTCCGCCACCTGGTGACCTCGCTTCCCTCCATCGTCTACATGGTGGAGGCGGCGCCGCCCTTTCACCCCATGTACGTGAGCCCCGCCGCCGAGTCGCTGGGGTACCCGGTGATGGAGTGGATCCGGCGCCCGGACCTGTGGATGAGCATTCTGCACCCGGACGACCGCGAGCGCGTGCTGGAGCAGACGATGGCCGCCCAGCTCGCCGGGGTGCCGCTGGACTACGAGTACCGCGTGGTGGCGGCGGACGGCGCGGTGCACTGGCTTCGCGACACCGGCAGCTTCGTGCACGATCCCGCGGGACGGCCGCTGTACTGGCAGGGGGTGATGATGGACGTCACCCCGCAGCGCCAGGCGGAGCAGGCCGCGCGCGAGGGCGAAGCGCGCTACCGGGCGCTGTTCGAGGAGGTGCCCGTCGGCATCTACCGCACCCTGCCGGACGGCCGCTTTCTGGACGCCAACCCGGCGCTGGCCAGCATCCTGGGCTTTCCCGACGTGGAATCGCTGATGCGCCGCCCCGCCACGGAGCTGTACCTGGACCCGGGGGAGCGCAACCGGTGGCGCGCGCAGGCGGACCGCGAAGGGGTCACGACCGGATACGAGCTCGAATTCCTCACGATGGGCGGCGAGCGGATCTGGATCCGGCACAGCGCCCGCGCCGTGAAGGGGCCGGACGGCGATGTGCTGTACTACGAGGGCTCGGTGGAGGACATCACGGCGCACAAGCGCGCCGGGCAGGCGCTGCGGGAAAGCGAGGAGTACTTCCGCGTCCTGACGGAAAACAGCACGGAAACCGTGGCCGTCCTCAACCGCGACGCCACCATCCGCTACAGCAGCGCCGCCTCGGGCCTGCCGCAGGACCAGGCCCGCGCGCCGGGCCCCCCGCGCTCCGCCTTCAGCCGCGTGCACCCCGACGACCAGGCCGAGGCGCGGCGCGCGTTCCGGGCCACGCTGGAGCGGCCGGGCGGGGTGGAAGTCACCGTGCTGCGCGAAACGGCCGGCAACGGCACGTGGCGCACGATGGAGGTGACCGCCAAGAACCTGCTGGACCGGCCGCCGGTGAGCGGAATCGTGGTGGCCACCCGCGACATCACCGAGCGCGTGGGGTTGGAGGAGCAGCTGCGGCAGGCGTCGCGGATGGAGGCCGTGGGCAAGCTGGCCGGCGGGATCGCGCACGACTTCAACAACCTGCTCACCGCCATCCGCGGCAACGCCGACCTGCTGCTGATGGATGCCGCGCCGGGCGATCCCATCCGCGAGGACCTGCAGGAGATCCGCAAGGCGGCGGACCGCGCGGCGGAGCTCATCGGGCAGCTGCTGGCCTTCAGCCGGCGGCAGGTGCTGAAGCCGCGCGTGCTGCGGCTGAACGACCGCATCGAAGAAATGCGGAAGATGCTGTCCCGCGTCATCGGCGAGGACGTGGAGATCGTGACGCGGCTGGACGCGGCGCTGGGCGAGGTGACGGCCGATCCCACGCAGATGGAGCAGGTCATCCTCAACCTGGCCGTCAATGCCCGCGACGCCATGCGCGGGGGCGGCACGCTGACGCTGCAGACGTGCAACGCCGAATGGACCGCGGCCGACCGCGCCCCCAACGTGACGGTGGCCCCCGGCGCGTACGTCCGGCTGGACGTGACGGACACGGGGCCGGGGATCGCGCCGGAAGTCCTGCCGCACATCTTTGAGCCGTTCTACACCACCAAGCCGGTGGGCGCGGGGCCGGGGCTGGGGCTGGCCACGGTGCAGGGTGTGGTGGATCAGTCCGGCGGATACGTGTGGGCGGAAACCTGGGCCGGGCGCGGCACGCGCTTCACCATCCTGCTGCCGCGCACCGACGCGCCCGTGCCCGACGCGGACGGCCCGGACGAGGCGCCGGTGGAAGGGAGCGCCACGGGAACGCTGCTGCTGGTGGAGGACGAGCCCTCGGTACGGCTGCTGGCGCGCAAGGTACTGGCGCGGATGGGGTACTCCGTGCTGGAGGCGGAGAACGGCGAAGAGGCCATCCGCGTGGCGGCCCTGCACGACGGGCCCATCGACCTGCTGGTGACGGACGTGGTGATGCCGCGGCTGGGCGGGCCGGAAGCGGCGCGCGGGATTCGGCTTACGCGGCCCGGCCTGCGGGTGGTGTACATGTCGGGATACGCGGAGGACGCCGTGGAGCGCCACGGGGTCCTGGAGCCGGGCACCGCGTTCGTGCAGAAGCCGTTTGCCCCGGCCTCGCTGGCGCAGGCGGTGCGGCAGGTGCTGGCGGGGACGTGGTCGGCGGGGCCGGAGGACGAGGTGGAGGGCGACCGCTTCGCGTGAACCCTCACCCCGCGTGAACCCTCACCCCGCGTGCTGCGCACGACGACCCTCTCCCACGAACGGATGTGGGAGAGGGAGCACACACCAGGATCGTGCGGATCGGACGGTGCGGCGCGGCGGCGGGCACCCCCTCCCCCCAGCCCCCTCGCCCCGCAAGCGGGGGAGGGGGAGCCGTTCGGTGCGGAGGCGGGTTCCGCGCGCGTCCCCGGCTGCCGCTCCGCGGTGGAAATCTGCTCCTGGAGGACATGAAATCGTCAGGTCGCGGATTGTCCTGACTCCGTCGTCAGCCCGAACGCAGTTGAAGCCCCGACACGTGGACGCGATAGCGGCCACGTGTCGGGGCTTACCGCTTCTGGAGCGGCGGGTTCATCCGCTCAACCAACCCGCTCCACGCGGAATCCTCGCCCATCCCCACCGAACGATCCGCCTCGTCCAACCCACCCTGCATCCATTCGGGGATGGTGAGCCGATGACGCTGGCCGCACCGCGGTTCATCATCCCGATGGCTGATGTGCACGCTGTGAAAGTAGTCGAACGTGACTGAACCGGTGCAGGAGTTCAGATAGGTTGTCCGACCGATAACGGCTTTTCTCCCCCGCGATGAGATTCTCTGGGCGGCGCGATGGCGGCGCCTGTCAGATACCTTTCCGAGGGGGATCTCCTCATGTTCGACATAGATCAGCTGCGGGACACCCGTGGCGTTGCGACCGCCGCCGCCGCGATGGAGCGGCCCGCGCCTGAGCCCGCCGTCGCAGAGACGCGCTTCTTTTGCACGGTTACGCCGTTCTATCAGCCCATCGTGCGCGCCTCCGACCTGGCCGTGACGGCGTACGAGGCGCTGGCCCGCGGCCCCGCGGATTCTCCGCTGCACCCGGCGCGCACCCTGTTCGCCACCGCCAGCGGGCTGGGTGAACTCCCCGCACTGGAACGGGTCTGCTGGACCGCGTCGCTGCTTCACGCCCGCCGCCAGGGCCTGTTTCGCCGCCCGGGGACGCGCCTGTTCCTGAACCTGTCGCCGGACCGCATCGCGGAGCCTTCGTTCCACGAGTTCGCGCGCCGGACGGTGCAGGAGATCGGCGTGGATCCCCGCCGCGTGGTCATCGAGGTGACGGAGGAATCACGCATCCGCTCGAATCCCGACTTCGTCCGCTCATTGATGCGCTACCGCGAACTGGGCTTCGGGATCGCGCTGGACGACGTGGGCACCGGGTTCTCGGACCTGCGCGTGCTGGCGGAGGTGCGGCCGGATTACCTGAAGATCGCGCTGGAACTGGTGCGCGGCGTGGACGTTCACCCCGGCCGGCATCACGTGGTGGGATCGCTGATCGCGCTGGGACACGCCATGGGGAGCACCGTCGTGGTGGAAGGGGTGGAGACGGAGGAGGAACTGGCCGCCGTCCGCGGCCTGGGCGTGGACTGCGTGCAGGGGCACCTGGTGGGGCGGCCCGCAGCGCAGCTTCTGGAGCCGCGCATGGCTGGCGCCCCCTCACCGCCCGCGCTTCGGCGCGCCGCCTGACCCGGGGGAGCGGGCAGGCGAAGGGAAACGGCCGGCGCGCGAGCGCCGGCCGTTTTCGCATATGGGAGGGGCAATGGGAGTATCGGCTTTTTCCAATAGTAGTGGTGCGCTGTGTTGAGCGAATGAATCCGCCGCTCAAACCGCGGGAACCCCCGACACCGGCCGCTGGCGCGTCCGGTTCGGGGCTTCAACTGCAGCGAAACGGCGCATCCCGCACCGCGGCCCGCCGCCGCGGTGAGGTCTCCCTTTCTCCCGCGGAGCGGGGGAGAGGGCCGGGGAGAGGGGGCCTCTCCGAACGCGCGACACCCTCCGGACCAAGTTGAGTTGCCGTTCTCCCCCTCTCCGCGCTTCTGCTTCGGCCGGGAGGGGAGCGGGGAGGGGCCACCTGGCTGGCGTACGAGCGGATCCTCGATCATCCGGCGAGGAGGATCGCGTGCATGGGGGAGGTCCTCACAGGTCCGGTTCCTGCCAAGGGTGGCTGGCTACTCCGATCCGGATCGTGGGCCATCTTCCATCCCGCACGCCGTTTGCGCGACAAACGCACGGCGCGGGACCGGGACCGTACTGGCCCGCCCGCGTGTAGCAGTCTCAGCCAGGGCGCATGCGTGTGCGAGGCGCCCATCCATCCATAGAGGTATCTGCGTGATGACGTTTGCTGACGTTGCCCGCCCCGTCGCCGTGCTGGCCGCGGGCGTGGCCATGGCCGCGCCCTTTGTGATCCGCGACCGCGCCCCCAGCCAGGCGCCGCCCGCGCCCGCCGCCGTGGTGGCTCCCGTGCGGCAGGAGCAGGGGCCGGTGCTGCCGGGCATTGAGGTGCTGCTGCGTGATTCGCTGCACCTGGTGCGCGGCAAGCGGGTGGGCCTCATCACCAACCACACGGCGGTCACGCGCGACGGGCGCACTTCCATCGACGTGCTGCACAGCCATCCGGAGGTGCGGCTGGTGGCGCTGTTCGGGCCGGAGCACGGCATCCGCGGCAACGTGGACGGCGGCGACCCGGTGGCCAGCGGGCGCGATCCGCGGACGGGCGTGCCGGTCTACTCGCTGTACGGCGCCACGCAGCGCCCCACGGCGGCCATGCTGCGCGGCATCGACGTGCTGCTCTTTGACATGCAGGACATCGGGGCGCGGCCGTACACCTACGTGTGGACGATGACGATGGCGATGGAAGAAGCCGCCCGGCGCGGCATTCCGTTCATCGTGCTGGACCGCCCCAACCCGGTGACGTCGCGGGCGGAGGGGCCGCTGATGCAGTACGACATGCGCACGCGCGGCCCGCTGATCACCGGTGCGTACCCGGTGCCGCTGCGCCACGGGATGACGGCCGGCGAACTGGCGCGCTACGTGAACGGCGAGTACCGGCTGGGCACGCAGCTGAAGGTGATTCCGGTGGACAACTGGCGCGGCGACCAGTGGTTCGACCAGACGGGGCTGCGGTGGATCAACCCGTCGCCCAACATCCGCACCATGGACGCGGCGCTGGCCTTCAGCGGGCTGGTGATGCTGGAAACGACCAACCTGTCCATCGGGCGGGGGACGGCGACGCCGTTCGGGTACGTGGGCGCGCCGTACATCGACAACCAGGAACTGCTGCGGCGCGTGCGGCGGTACAATCTGCCGGGGGTGGAGTTTGCGCTGGCGGAGTTTACGCCGCGCGGCACGGACTGGATGCAGTTTCCCAACCGGCGCTGCCGCGGGGTGAGCCTGCGCATCACGGACCGCAACGCCTTCAAACCCGTGCTGACGGGGCTGGTGTTTCTTTCCGAGATCCAGAAGATGAACCCGTCGCAGTTGGGAATGGGCCCCATGCTGCAGATGCTGGGAAGCCGCTGGGCGCCCGCCGCCGTGCGCGCCGGCCAGGACCCGCGCGAGATCTACGCGCGGTGGGAGCGGGAGAACGCGGAGTGGAATACGGTTCGCGCCAAGTACGCGCTGTATCCGGGAGAGTAGGATAACGGAGAAGTGCCTAGGATACAGTGCCAAGTACCAAGTGCCCAGGATCAAGTAACCAAGTGCCCATGATCAAGTGCCAGGTGCCCAGGATCGAGTCGGGCGATGCGGATGGTCAGGGCAGACAGGGAGGATGGCGGGCGTGAGCGGATTGCGTCGAGCGAATGAATCCGACGCTCAAACCGCGGGGACGGAACTAAGCTCCAACGTGCCCCATCTCCGTCTTTCTCTGCTGCTCCGCTGCTCTGCGTGAGATTGTTGTTTGATCTGTGGATGAACGAACGGAAGCCCCGGCGAGCTGGTCTCGCCGGGGCTTTCGATTTCATGATGCTGGATCACCCGCTCCCGGCGCCCGGTCAGCCGCCGATGACGACGATCTCGCCGGTGAGAAAGCCGCGCGTGTCGCCAACGGGGATGGGCGGAATCTCCGGCAGTCCGGGGAGGCAGAAGCAGTCGCTGAGCTGCGTGGGACAGCCCGCGTTGCACATGGTGACATACGAGCATCCGACCGTGCAGCCCAGCGCGAGCCCCGTGGGTCCGCAGCGAATCTCTGACATGTTCGGCACCTGCGGTTCGCCGATGACGATGCCGTCGATTGCGTCCCCGTGCGCGTGCAGCGTGCCGCGCAGGCCCGATCCAGATTCCGTCGTGGCGAACGAGGTGACATCGAGGTCTTCCAGCTTCAGCTTCTTCATGGGATTCATCCTGCGGATGATGGAGGAGGACGGTTTGCAGAACCAGTCCTCATTCTAATGAATTGTCTGGAAACGTAAAGAGAGTTGGCAGTCGGGGCTGCTTGCCCGATGTGTTCTCAGCATTCTTTTGACTCACACCCCGATGGTGGCGCAGAACGGCCCAGCGCTCCGTCCGAGATCAGGCTCCCGGCCGTGATTCCTGCCGGGGCACCGGGCACCTGTACCTGGGCACTTCTTTTCCTTCAATCCGCCGGCCGGTGGAGAATGATGACGCGCTCACCGGCGATGGCGGCGTCCAGGCCCCAGCGCGCGCCGGCGGCGCGCTGCACGTTGCGGACGCGGTACAGGACCTGGGTGTAGGCCACGTCCTCGGGCGTGAGGCGCGTGGAACCCATCTCGGGGCAGCGCACCAGGTCCGCGCTCACCGACCGCCACGCGCAGGTGTGCCCCACGCCGAGCGTGTGCATCAACTCGTGCGTGACCACGCGCGGGCCCTCGGAGCCGAAGACGATGCCGCGGTTTCGCAGGCGCATGGTTCCGTACGTGACCCGCCCGCCGCGGCTCAGCAGGGTGGTCAGGCCGGAGATGGGGAGGGTGGCGTCGGTCAGCAGAAGGACGACGTTGCTGGGGTCGATGTCGTCTTCTTCCGGCTCGGCCTCGGCGTAGCGGACGGGGCGGAAAAGGTCTGCCCCGTAATCGTCCTCCACGGTCCGCGCGATCCGCCAGAACGCGGCGGAGTCCGGCACGGCGCCGCGCGGGACGGCATTCTCGCGGTCCAGCGCCATCCGCAGCGGAAACGAGGACGCGTCCCAGCTCTGAAACCACGCGGGCGCGCGAAACCCCTCCACCCGCAGCCAGAACGCCACGCATCCCTGGCACACCGGCCGCCGCGCGAGGTCCGGACTGATCTCCACCGTGCGCCCGGCGAACGCGCCCGCCGGAATCGTCCAGCGCCGCGGCACGAGGACGAACACCTGCTCCGAGGCGAGGTCGCGCGCCGTCATCCGCGCCAGCGCGGGGTGGTAGTTGCGCGCCGCACCGCGCGCGTCGATGACGACTTCCACCCCGCCCGCGCCGGGGACGGAGATGCTGAAGCGTCCATCCGCCGACACCCGCGCCGAATCCGTCCGCGGCGCCGCCTCGCCCGCGGGCTGATAGCGCGCAAAGGCGTAGAGCGAGTCCGCGCGCGCCGTATCGGCCAGCAGCACGCGGCCGCGCAGCACCGGCTGCGCCCGCGCGGGCAGGGCCGTCAGGGCGAGCACAAGCAGAATCGTCGCGCGGATCATCGTCATCTACCAGAACCGGGTGCGGGGCCGGGGCGTGCAGTCGCATCCCCCGTACCCGCTGATGATCAGAGGAAACAGATCGCGATCGGGTCAGTGCGGCGCATCCACCAGGCGCGGCGCGCAACGGGAGGCGGCGGACGGTGCCGAAGGGCGCGCCCGTGCTGAGTTCATCCGCATTTTTCGGAGAGCACCCAGCCGGCCTTTCGTGCGGATGGCTGCGCGGCGGATCCTCCTGATCGCGTCTGCCTGGAGAGCCGCCGACACGCGAGAGCAGATAAGCGCGGGAAAGGTGTGGACGGAGGCGCCCCGGACGTGTAGTGTGATGCATGCCGATCCACTTGCCTGATGGAGTTTGAAATGCGCGCCCTGATTCTGGCTGGTTCCGTGCTCGCGCTGGCCGCGTGCACCCCCACGGTGGAGTCCGCCAGCTTTGCGGCGGGGATGGCGCCGCGCCCGGCGGACGCCCCGATCGTCATCTATCAGCAGAACCGACCCACCTGTGCGTTCACCGAGGTGGGGTGGGTGAGCGGGACGAAGACGCTGTCCGCCACGACTCCGGACGAGGTGCTGGCCGCCATGCGCGAGCGGGCGCGGGCGATGGGCGGCGACGCCATCGTGGGGCTGGTGTCGGGCGGCGAGTCGCTGACCGTCGGGAACGAGGTGGTCCAGAGTTCGGCACTGTTCAAGGGAACGGTGGTGCGCTTCAACGATCCCGGCTGCACGACGTAGCGAGCCGGAAATGAACGGAAGAACGGGGCGCCTCCGGTGTGGAGGCGCCCCGTTCTGTGTTATCGGCCGGACCCGTTCAGAACGGAGGAGGGGCGGGGACGAACTCGATGGTGACCTCCGTGCGGGACGACGACTCCAGGGGGATGTACCGCAGCGTCATCAGAGAATCGGTGATGGCGATGCGGTACTGGTCGCCGGTCCATTGCGGCGACTGCACCTCGTGCTCGGTGCGGATTCCGTTCGTGATCGCCCCCACAACGTCGGTGCGCAGGTCCAGGAACCCGTCGCGGATACGGAAGCGCCCGTGCCAGTAGGTGGTCCCCATGAACCGGCCGGGGTTGGCGACCCCGTCGCCGTACATGGTGCGGAACCAGGAAAAATCGCCGTCCCTGGCCAGAACCAGATCGTGATCCACCCCGACCAGCGCGGGCCCGGTGCCGGACCGGGTCAGGGCCGTCCAGGACTGCGTTTTCACGCCGGGCGGCAGCAGGTTGTCGGCTCCGCCGCAGCCGGACGCGAGCACGAGACCCGCGCAGAGGAGGAGGAGTCGAAGGACGCGCATCACCGGCGGGAGTGGAGGCGGATCGGGGAGATGGGGAGCGGACGCGGAGCATGCGCCGGCCCGCCGCCGGGATGGCCGGCGGGCCGCTCGCTGAACGATTCAGTTGACGGCGACGACCCGGTCAAACACCAGCGGCGACCCTTCGCCACTGGGGAAGACCAGTGTCAAAACGTCGTCCTCTACACGGATCATGATGTTGTTGCCGGCCCGGCCGGGGTCGACCTGCAGGGACACGAATTCGCCGTCTCCCCGAGCGACCTTCATGGAACCGGTCTGCAGATCCAGGAACCGGTCGCGGATGCGGTAATTCCCCGCCAGGACAATCGTTTGAACGCGGACCGAGGGGTGCCCCGCGCCGTCGCCCACCGTGGTCCGCGTCCATTCGAACGAGTCCTCGCCATTGAACGCGAGTCCGTGGATGAGGGTGACCTGGTTGGGCCCGCTCCCGGTCACCTCGTTCGCGAGCCAGGTTCCACCCTCGTCGCGGATGGGAAGCAGGTCGTTGGTGCAGCCGGATGCCAGCACGAGACCGGCGAACAGGGAGAGGAGATGAACGATGCGCATGGAATGGCGAGGTTGAAGGCTGGATGCCGTCCGGAGCGGGTGCGTGCCGGACGGCGGTGGAGGGGCCGCGGCGCATGCGGGACGGGCGCCGCGACCCGGTGAATCAGTCGACCGGAAAGAACTCGTCGCGCTGGAACAGGAGCGTGCGTTCGATGGGCGCGTCCGCGGGAGCGACGGTAAACTGCAGCGACAGCACCTCTCCCATGACGCGGATGCGGTACATGTCGCCGGACCACTGCGGGTTCTCGTACATGATGCGCTGCGGCGCGGCCGTGACCGGGCGGGAAAAGTGGGACGAATCCGTGCGGATGTCCAGATACCCGTCGCGAATGCGGTGCTGCCCGAAGCGCACGGTGCGGTAGATGGGCATGTCCGGGTGCCCGGCGCCATCCCCGTACAGCGTCCTGGTCCAGACGAGACGGCCGTCCGGCTCGAGCCAGAGGTTGTCTTCTTCCAGCGTGGCGGCGCCGCCGGTTCCGTTGGTGACGCGCGAGGTCCACGACCCCAGCGGCGGGCGTTCGGGGAGCAGGTCGTTGGAGCAGGCGGCCAGCAGAAAGGCGGCGCACAGGGCGGCAAGGAAGCGGATCCGGCGCATGGTTGCGAGACGCGTGGCGGGGTGGAGGGTGAAGGTGCGGAACGGCGGGGCGGGCGCGGCGGCCCCGCGTTCCCCCTGGTCCGGTGCACAAACGCGGGAGCCCGCGACATCGTGCCGCCCCGCCGCGGCCCCGGCCTTGCGAATCCCTCGTGTGGATGGGGCCGGCGGTGCGCCGGCGCGGGACACCCGGGGTCAGGGGCGGGACGGCATGGTGATTGGCAAACTGTTGCGGCGCAACCGCATCCTGGGCGCGCGCGAGGCGGAGATCCGCACGCGCGAGCGCGAGATGCTGGACCGCTTGGCGTCGGCGCTGGACCGGTTTGGCGGGGACGTGGACCCCAGCGACCGCAAGCACTTCGACCAGGCGCGCGAGCAGCTTTCAGGGCTTTTTCTGCTGGTAATCGCGGGGGAGTTCAACAGCGGCAAGAGCAGCTTCATCAACGCGCTCATCGGCGAGCGGGTGCTTCCGGAGGGCGTGACGCCCACCACGGACCGCATCAACGTGCTCAAGTGGGGCGAAGAAGTCACCGAAGAACTGGTAGAGGCGTACCTTCTGGAGCGTACCCACCCCGCCGACCTGCTGCGCGACCTGAGCATCGTCGACACCCCGGGGACCAACGCCGTCCTGCGCGAGCACGAGGAGCTTACGCGCGACTTCGTGCCGCGCTCGGACCTGGTGCTGTTCGTGACCTCCGCCGACCGGCCGTTCACGGAAAGCGAACGCGGCTTTCTGCAGCAGATCCGCGCCTGGGGCAAGAAGATCGTCTTCATCGTCAACAAGATCGACATCCTGTCCGCCGAGTCCGACCGGGCGCAGGTGCTGGCCTTCGTCAAGGAGAACGGCACGGCGCTGCTGGGCGAGGCGCCGCTGGTGCTTCCCGTGTCGGCAAAGATGGCCATGGCGTCGCGCGCGTCCGGCGACGAGGCCACCTTTGCCGCCAGCGGGTTTCCGGCGGTGGACGACTATCTGCTCAACACGCTGGACCAGCAGGAGCGCATTCGCCTGAAGCTGCTGAACCCGCTGAACGTGGGGCTCACGCTGGCCTCCAAGTACAAGGAAACCGCGTTCGAGCGGCTCAAGGTGCTGGCGGAGGATGTGGCGACGCTGCAGAACATCGACGTGCAGCTGGCGGCGTTCCACCAGGAGATGCTCAAGGACTTCGGGCCGCGGCTGGGGCGGCTGGACGCGCTGCTGAGCGAGATGGAGGTGCGGGGCCTGAACTTCTTTGACGAAACGATCCGTATCGGCAAGATCCGCGAACTGATGCGCAGCGACGATGTGCGCCGCGCGTTCGAGCGGGACGTGGTGGGCGACACGCCGGCCAAGATCGACGAAGAGGTGGGGCGCATCATCGACTGGATCGTGGAGCGCAACCTGAAGCTGTGGCAGGACATTACCTCGTACATCGAGCGGCGGCAGATCAGCCGCCACCGCGACGGGATGATCGGCGAGGTGGGCGCCGGGTTCAGCTACAACCGCCAGGCGCTGCTGGGCTCCATCGGGAGCGCGGCGCGCGAAGTGGTGTCCGGCTACAACCGCGAGGCGGAGGCCCGCAAGCTGGCGGAAGAGGTGCGCGGCGGCGCGGGGACCACGATGATCGCCGGCGTGGGTGCCATCGGCCTGGGAACGCTGGTGGCCACGGTGATCACGGGCGCGGCGGCGGACATCACCGGTATCCTGATGGCGACGGCGCTGGCGGTGACGGGGTTGTACATCATTCCCGCGCGGCGGCGGCAGGCCAAGCAGGAGTTCGCCAAGAAGGTGGCGGATCTGCGCCGGCAGCTGAACGACGGGCTGACGCGGCAGGTGCATACGGCGGTGGGCGACTCGCAGGAAAAGGTGAACGAGTCCATCGCGCCGTACCGCCGCTTCGTGGAGGTTCAGCAGCAGCAGCTGAACGAGGCGCGCAGCGAACTGGTGATCGCCGAGGATGCGCTGCTGCGGCTGAAGACGGAACTGACGACCTGATCCATCGCCTCCGTGGCGGTGGGGACGATGGCCATGATGAACAGACGGCCCGGCGCAAGCCGGGCCGTCGTGCGTAGGGCGGACTCCAGGGCGGCCCCCACCCGGGCTCGTACTACTCGCCCACCCTCCCCCAAAAAAGACTGGGGGAGGGTGGGGGCGCGGCGGAGGGTTCGGTGGGGGCGGCGGAGTGCCTCGCGTGGGCGAAGTGGTGCGAGCCGGTTCGGCGCGGGATCCGGAATGTCGTTCGCCCGACGTGTGTTGAGCGAATGAATCCGCCTCTCAAACCGCGGGAACCCCCGACACGTCGCCCACAGGCGCCGTTCGGGGCTTCAACTGCATTCGGGGACGCGCATTGTCTCGGCCCCAGTCCGCGGAGGCGGACTTCGTGTCGTTCGAGGCGCGGTTTCAACCGCCGGGGCGATGCCCGCCGACGCGCGCTTGTTCCGTGTTCGCGGAGCGGCACCATCCGATGCCCACGACACTGGGGTGTGCTCCCTCTCCCACGTCTGTTTGTGGGAGAGGGTCGTCGTGCGCAGCACGCGGGGTGAGGGCCCACCCGCGGCGGCCCGCACCACCCTCATCCCCACCTCGAACCACATCCCCACCCCGAACCACATCCCCAACTGGAAGGCGTCTCTCTATCCGCCGCCGCCGCCGCGGTATTCACGCCTCCGCCCGCCCCTCCGTCAAGGCGGAAATCCCCAGGTACACGTGCAGCGGCGAATCCGCCGCGCCGCGGATGCGCCGCTCCAGCTCCTGCACCGCGTGCAGCACCTCCTCGCGCGGAAGCCCGGCCTGGAACGTCACATCCAGCGTCACCAGCACCTCGCTCGGGGACATCTGCATGGTGCGGATGCGGCCCACGTGCGCGCCCGGGGTTTCCGCCGCCGCGCGGTTGATGCGCTCCACCACCTCCGCGTCCGCGCGCTCGCCGATCAGCAGCCCCTTGCTCTCGATCAGCAGCAGCACCGCCACCGTCGCCAGCACCAGCCCCACCCCGATGGACGCCGCGCCGTCCAGCCACGGCAGCTCCAGCAGGTGGCTGAGAAACACGCCCAGGAACGCCATGGCGATCCCCGCCAGGTCGGCGATGTCCTCCAGCACCACGGTGAACAGCGCCGGGTCCTTGCTTTCGCGGACCGTGCGCATGAACCCGCGGCCGGCCGCGTGCGCGCGAAACTGCCGGTAGCCGACAACGAACGATCCGCCGTCCACCAGCGCCGCGATGGCCAGCACCGCGTAGTTCCAGCCGGGCGAGCGCAGCGGCTCCGGGTCCATGATGTGGCGGATCCCCTCGTAGATGGAAAGGCCGCCGCCCAGCGCAAAGAACAGGATCGCCACGATGAGCGACCAGAAGTACAGTTCCCGCCCGTGGCCGAACGGATACTGCGCGTCCGGCGGACGGCGGCTGCGGCTGCGGCCCAGGAGCAGCAGCGAGCCGTCCGCCGAGTCCACCAGCGAGTGCACGCCCTCCGCCACCATCGCCGAACTGCCGGTGAACGCGGCCGCGACGAACTTGGTGATGGCGATGATGACGTTGGCGGCGATGGACGCGTAGATGGCCGCGTTCGACTCGCGCGGCGGTTCCGCGGCGGCCGCGGACCGTGCTTCCTGCTGCTGACCCATTCCGTCTCCACCCCTGGATGATGCCCGTTGCGGCGCGCCGTGGTGTCACGACTCGGACCGCCCCCGCGTTGCATTCCCCGGCATTGCCCGCGGTGCTACGGCCGATAAAAAAAAGCGGTGCCGCGGCGATCGTGCGCCGCCGCCGCGCGGGCTTGCGGCACGGCGTTCGCGGGCGGATGTTGCCGCACGGCCCCGGATGACGAGCGGCGGCCGCCCGCGAAGATCCGCGCCGGGTTTCCTGACCCACCCGCCACACTCGGTTGTGTTGATGAAGCGACTGCTTTGCTCCCTGGTTCCCGCGCTGGCCGTGATGGCCGCGTGCAACGGCGACTCCAGCGGCGTAGTGGTGGAGCGGCCCCGGACGGCGGAGGCGCTGCTTGCCCAGCGCCCCTGGCGGCTGACCAGCGCCGGGTACCGCAACGCCGTGCAGAGCTCCTTTTCCGGCCTGCAGGTGGCGGGCGGCGCGCCGGTGAACGAGTCGCAGGGGCTGGCGCTGCTGGCGGCGCACGCGGCCGCGGACTCGCTCATGAACCCGGGGCCGCAGTCGCGGCTGCTGGATTCGGTGCGCGCCTTTCACCGTTTTCGCACCACCGACCCGTCCATCGGGCAGGTGGGCGACAGCACGCGCTACGTGGGGTTGCGCGTGGCGCTGGTGGGCGCGCTGACCTACGCCGGGGCGGAGCAGCTGGAGCGCTCCGTGCTCACCGACAGCATGCCCAACGGCGCGCTGCGGCTGGCGGGAATCATCTTCAGCAGCGCGCTTCCGGAAAGCGTGCCGGCCGACATGGTGGTGCTGACGAACGGGCGCCTGCTGCTGCGGGTGAACGCGCGGCTGATCAACGAGAACCCGCTGCGGCTGATTCCCACCATCGCGCACGAACTGGCGGCGCACCAGGACGGGCAGAACTCCGTGGGCGAGGAGGTCGCCGGCAACGTGCTGGAGCAGATGATCTGGTACCGCATGCTGGAAGCGCGCCCGGAGCTGGCCGCGGGCGAGACGATGCTGCCGGTGATGCGCAACCTGCGGCTGGGTGCGTTCCTGCAGTCCGGCACGGGGGCGTCGCTGGGGGTGCAGGCGGCCAACGGATCGCTGTTCCCGGACGTGGGCGACGGGCATCCGCTGGGCGCGACGCGCTCGTTCACGGCGTTCGTGCAGACGCAGTACCCGGCCGCCAGCGCGTCGTCGTCGACGCCGGCGAACAACTCGCTGCTGTCGTTTCTGGCGCGGCTGGGCGTGCAGTGCCCCGCCACGGTGTTTTCCGCCTCCACGCTCGCGTGCCTGGATTCGGAGCTGGGGCGGATTTCCGCCGGCCAGCTGAACGGGTTCCGGTACGACCGGCGCGTCGCCGTCATGGGGCTGATCCGGATGGCCAACGGGTCCGGCGGAGACGGCGGCACCAACCCGCAGTAGGTGACCGGCGTCATCCGCCCGGTTGATGGGATGAGTCGCGTGGCGAGGGAATGACGCGATCAGGAAAGAGAAACGCCGGCCCGGATTGCTCCGGGCCGGCGTTTCTGTCGGTGCGGGGATGGTTATCAGGTGCCGCGGATGGTTTCGCCCAGCGCCGGACGGGGAGGCCCCTCCCCCGGCCCCTCGCCGCTCCCCTCCCGGCCGAAGCAGAAGCGCGGGGAGGGGAGAACGGCAACGACTTCACGTTCCGGATGGTGCTGCGCGGCCGGAGAGGCCCCCTCTCCCCGGCCCTCTCCCCCGCTCCGCGGGAGAAAGGGAGACCTCCGCGCGAGCGCCGGCTGCGGCTCGGACGGGCGCGCTTTGGCCCGGCGGTTGAAACCGCGCCTCGCAAACACGAAGTCCGCCTTCGCGGACTGCGGAGGCGACCCTGTGCGCGGATCCCCTGTGCGGTTGAAGCCCCGAACCGGACGCGCCAGCGGCCGGTGTCGGGGGTTCCCGCCGTTTGAGCGGCGGATTCATTCGCTCAACGGAATCCGCTCACGCGACGATCTCCGCTCCCGCGCCGAATCCTCCGCCCCGCCCCAACCCTCCCCCAGTCTTTTTTGGGGGAGGGTGGGCCGGTGGTGCCGGCCCGGGTGGGGGCCGCCCGCGAACTCCGCCGGTCCGCACCAAACCATCCGCCCGCGCACTACAGGCGCGGGTCCACGGGCTCGGACTCCAGCGCGAGCACGCCGAACACGCACTCGTGCACGCGGCGCAGCGGCTCGCCCGCCACGAACCGCTCCAGCCCCTCAACCCCCAGCGCGAACTCGCGCAGCGCCAGCGAACGCTTGGCGCCAAGCCCGCGCGCCCGCAGCCGCTCCAGGTTTTCCGGCGCGGTGTACTCCGGGCCGTAGATCAGCCGCAGGTACTCGCGGCCGCGGCACTTTACCGCGGGCTGCACGATCCCCCGCGTCCCCCGCGCCACGAAGTCCATCGGCTTCACGACCATCCCTTCGCCGCCAGCGCCGGTCATCTCCTCCCACCACGCGACGGCGGCGGCCTCGCTTTCCGCATCCGCCAGGTTCACCACGCGGCGCCCCGTGGCGTACAGCAGCCGCTCGCCGCCTGCGCGGATGGCGTCGATCTGCTCCATGTGCCAGCGGTGGTCGCGGCTGGTGTGCACCGCGCCCGCAGTCGCCAGGATGTGGAACGGCGCCAGACGCAGGTCATCCACCGAATTCACCGGCCAGACGTAGCGGTTGTACGAGGCGATGTACGCCTCCGCCGCGCCCAGCCGCTCCTCCGTCCGCGCACGCAGCGCATCCACCCCCGCGCCGCGGGCCTCGGCGCGGCGCAGCGCATCCGCGGCCTCGCCCAGCGACGCGCGCGCGGCGGCGCCCACGGAAGCGTACTGCGACCGGATCAGCTCCTGCGCCTTGGCGGACCAGGGCATCAGTTCGCAGTCCAGCACGGCCCAGTCCGTGTCCATCCGCTCCCAGAACCCGGACGCCGTCATCGCGTCGCGGACGATGGACAGCGCCTCACCCTCAAGCGCGCGGTCGTCAAAGAAGCGGCGGCCGGTGCGCGTGTAGATGATGCCGATCCCGTCGCCGCGCACGCCGAAGCGCCGCGCCGCCGCGTCCTCGTCGCGGCAGACGACCACGACGGCGCGGGATCCCATGTGCTTCTCCTGGCACATGACCTCCGCGACGCCTTCCTTGCGGAAGTAGTCGAACGCCTCCGCCGGGTTCTCCAGCAGGCCGGGCGCGCGGCTGGTCTGCGAGGGCGACATGGTGGGCGGCAGGTACACCAGCCACCGCGGGTCGGCGGCAAAGCGGCTCATCACCTCCAGCGCCGCCGCCGTGTTTTCCGCCCGGAGCGTCACCGTGCGCTGCAGCCCCGTCTCCACCCGCCGCGTGCCGCTGACGTCGTCGATGTCCAGCAGTTCATCCTCCCGCTGCTGCGCGGAAAGCACCGCCTCGGCCTCTACCAGAAAGGGACGCGCGGGCTCCGCGTACACGGCGCGCGCGGGGACGGAAACCAGTTCCCGCTCCGGCCAGCGCAGCGCCGTGAGGCTGCCGCCGAACACGCATCCCGTGTCGATGTTGAGCGTGCGGTTCAGCCACTCCGGCCGCGGAACGGGCGTGTGGCCGTAGACGACCGTCGCCGGCCCGCGGTACTCCGCCGCCCAGTTCGTGCGGACGGGAAGGCCGAACTCGTCCGTTTCGCCCGTGGTTTCGCCGTACAGCGCAAACTCGCGGACGGCGCCGGAGCCGCGCCCCTGGAACTCCTCCCTGAGCCCGGCGTGCGCGGCGACCAGCGCGCCGCCGTCCAGCATGTAGTGGCTGGGCAGGCCATCCAGGAAGCGGGCCACGCGGTCGCGGAACTCGGGCGTGCGCGCGGCCAGGTCGTCCAGCGTGGTCTGCAGCCCGTGCCGCACCTGCACGTTCTTGCCGCGGAGCGCGCGCACCAGCTTGACGTCGTGGTTGCCGGGGACGGCCATCGCGGATCCGGCCTCCACCATCGCCATCGCGGTTTCCAGGACGTGGGCCACGCGCGGCCCGCGGTCCACCAGGTCGCCCAGGAAGACTGCCTTGCGCCCCGCCGGATGACGCGGCACGCCGTCCTCGCCCGGCACGTAGCCCAGCGCGGCCAGCAGTTCGTCCATCTCGTCGCCGCAGCCGTGCACGTCGCCGATGAGGTCGAACGGGCCGTGGTCGCCGCGGCGGTCGTTCCACAGCGGCTCGCGGCGGATCTCGCGCAGGTCGTCGATCTCGCGGTCGCTCAGGATGAAGACGTGGCGGAACCCCTCCTTGCGAAGCGCCCGCAGCGAGTCGCGCAGCTGCCGGCTCTGCATGGCGATGGCGTGCGGCGGCACCTGCCGGTCCGCGCGCCGGGCGTTGCGGTCGCGGCACACGCGCTCCGGCACGTTCAGCACGATGGCGACGGGGATGACGTGCGTTTCCCGCGCGATTGCCACCAGCGGGCGGCGCGCCATAGGCTGCGTGTTGGTGGCGTCGATGACGGTGAGCCGCCCGGCCCGCAGCCGCTTGCGCGCCACGAAGTGCAGCGCCTCGAACGCGTCGGGCGTAGCGCTCTGGTCCAGCTCGTCATCCGCCACCATCGCGCGGAAGAAGTCGCTCGACAGGATCTCCGTGGGCCGGAAGAAGCGGCGCGCAAACGTGCTCTTTCCGCATCCGGACGCGCCCACCAGCACCACCATGGAAAGGTCGGGAATGTCAATGGCGGCGGGCGCCCGGCCGGACTCTGAAATGTCGTTGATCTCGGTCATGTCTCCACGCCCCGTACGGGCGCCTGGTTCAGTCGTTCGCAATCCATCAGATACGTCGTCTCAAAGCCGGGGCGCGTGTTCCACGCCGCGGTTTTGGACACGTCGCGCACGGTCCACGGTGTTTCTTCAAAGCTGCGCCACACGTCCCGCGGCGGTTCGGGCGCGGTGTGCTCGCGGATGCGGGTGATGCGCCAGCGGTAGATGGCCTCCGGCACGCCGGGAACGCCTGCGTGCCGGTCGCGGAAGACGAATGGGTCGATGCCGAGGTGAACCATCCCCGTGACCAGTCGCCCGCCCGTACATCGGCCGGGTCGCCGGCGTCGCAGAACGCGAGGACGCCGATGTCGATCATCCACACACGTTCATCCCGGTACACGACACGTGCGGTCACGTCGTAAACGGCGCCGCCGCGCGGATGCAGGCGCGGCTCCGCGGGCGCGCAGGGGGCGAGCGGACCCAGGAATTCGACCGCGAACCACTCCGTTTCGCCCACGGCGAAGTCGCCGTAGTTGCCGTCTTCCATGACCCACGGCTGGACCTCGATCCCGATCTTCATCGTCGCCTTTTCCGTCACGCGGCGGCGGACGGCGGCATCCGCAGGCGGACCAGCAGATCGTGCAGCGCGCGGCGGGTTTCGTCCGAGGGCGCATCGGGAAGCGTGCTGCGCTCCGCGGACTCCATCAACATCGCGCGCAACCGCAGGTACTCCGCGCGGTGAAACTCCACGTCGGCGCCGGCGATCAGTCCCTGCTCGTCGCCGTTCACCTTTCGCGCGATCAGGTCGTCGATGTACGGCAGGCCGATGTCGTAATTGCACGACGGCAGCGACGCGTTCACCCGCCCCGTGCGCAGCAGCACGATTCCCGTCAGCAGCACGCGGTACAGGTAGAGCAGCGGCTTTACGCGGGGCGGCTGTTCGCCTTCCCAGAGACGCCACTGGCCGGCCGCGAAGCCGGCGTAGTGCCGCACGCACCCGCGCGTGATGCAGCCGCGCGCGATGTGCTTCAGTTCATCATGTCCCGCCGTCGTGTGGACGATCAGGGGCGAGTACAGCTGCTCCAGCACGTAGCCATTGTTGCGCAGCAGCAGGCGCATGAACTTGCGCGCCTCGTGCGTCACCAGGTCCACCTCGGCGCCGTCGCGCACGTGCTCCAGCGAGATGGTTTCCTCGCCGGTGGACAGGCCCACCAGGTGCTCCAGCGGCAGCAGGTGCACGCCGCGCAGGTCGTGGTCGGAGTCGGCGGAGGGGAATCCGTACAGGTGCGCGCCGCTCACGGTGGCGAAGAGGAGCGGGTAGGGGTGCGCGTGGATTTCGGCGCGCAGGCGCGGGTCCGTCATCATGGAAAAGTACGAAAGGGAAGTGCGTGAGTGCGTCAGTGCTGGGTGCGTGAGTGCGAATGTGTCCGGTCCGGACTCGCGCTTCAATCGGCGGATCTTGCCCGGAGAGCCCCGGTCGCCGGCTCCGGCCGTGCCGGACGAACGGCCAGGCGCCGCGGATGGAGGGCGCGAGCCGAAGCCGCCCGCGCCCGGAACGGCCCCTCTCGTACTTATCGTACTTTCGTACTTCTCCTCATCCCTCCACGGCACTTCGCCGCGCGCGGACCAGAAAGTCGTTCGCCCAGTCGTAGTCGGGCGCTTCCGGCAGCGCCGTGGCGGCGTAGGCCGCGTCAAAGTCGCGGTGCAGCGCCAGCCTCCACTGGTTCACCTCATCCCACGGCGCGCTGCCCGCGCGCACGTCCAGCAGCGCCGCGCGATGTTCATCCTCTACCGCCACGGGGAGCGCGCCCTCTCGCAGCGCTCCGATGCCGGAAAGCAGCAGGCGGATCAGGTGCATGGCGTGCTTCCACCGCGGCGCGCCGTCCATGCGAAAGTCCGTCTCCAGCCGCTTGAACTGCGAAATCACGTAGCCGTTGAACGTCTGGTAGACGCGGCGCGACAGAAATCGGTGCCGGTTGTCCAGCAGCTCCTGGCCGATGGCCGTGGCGTCGCGCACCAGGGGCGTGTACAGGCACTCCAGCACGTTGGGATTGGCCTTGAGCGCCAGCACCAGAAACTTGCCGGCCTCCCAGTAGACCTCGTCGCTGTCCGCGCTTTCCAGCTGCTCCGGCACGCCGTACAGCGCCCAGTGCAGCCGGGCCGGCGGCAGGTAGAAGCCACGCAGGTCCACGTCCGACGCGCTGGACTGCAGCCCGTACGCGCGAGATCCCACCACGCAGCGCAGCGCCACGTGCGCGTACATGTCCGCCTCGTCCACCATCCCGCCTGCCTTGTGCAGCGCGGCGGCGTGCTCCTGCTTGCGGATGGTGAGGTGCTCGCGGCGCACGGACACCTCCGCGCCGCCCGGCAGGCGGACGCGGTAGGAATGCGAGGCGTCGTCCGGCGCGCGGACCACGTGGCCCACGGCGCCCGCGGGCGCGATCAGCACTCCGGCGCCGGTGGTGGCCGGGTGCCGCAGCGTTACGTGGGTGCCCAGGGGCAGAATCAGGTGCTTGTTCACGGTACTCCTCTCGTTCCGCCCCGGCGCGCTCCGCCGGTCAGCGGAGAACGAAGTGGAGCCAGTCTTTCATGGATGGCGGGATTCGATCGCCCGCCTCGTTCATCGCCTCGCGCGCGGCGAGCTTCTGCGCCATCGACGGCTGCGCGGCCGTGCGGTTCAGCCGCGGCCGCCAGCGGCGAAGATGGTTCTGCGCCGCCAGTGCGATCCGGGGATCGTCATCCGCACAGCCGCGCAGAATCCACACGATCGCGCTCCACGCGGGTCCCGTCTGCAGCAGGCGGAACGCGTTGCGGCGCACGTGCGCCTCATCCGCCTCCGCCAGCGCCGCGAGCCGGCCCGCCGGCACCAGGCTGCGCCGCGAGCGCAGCGCCTCCACCGCCTGCCTGGACACGCCGCCCGACGCGTCGTTCAGCGCGGCGAGAAACACCTCCACCTCGCTTCCGCCCGCCAGCCTGTCCGGCGCGCGCACCGCCGCCCGCCGCACCGCGGCCGACCGGTGGTTCAGCTGTGCCGAGAGGATGCCGAAATCCGCCGCCGTCCCCGTCTCCCCCAGGCCGGCCACTGCCACGGCCAGCTGGGGATGATCCGCCGTGATCCGCTCGCGGTAAAACGCCGCCACATCCAGCGGGGCCACCGTCTTCAGATGAAAGCGCGCCGTCTGCCGCACCATCGCGGAGCGGTCCACCAACCCCTCGCGCAGCATCCACTCCGGGTCCGTCGCCACGCGGACGGCGAGTTCCAGCCCGCGCGCCCGGATCACGGCCGCGCGGTCCAGCCGAAGGTACGCGTGCAGCCTTCGCGCATCCTCATCCTCCAGCGTTGCGACCATGGCCGCCGCCCGCCGCCGCACCGCCACGTCGTCCGAACGCAGCAGCACGGTTTCCAGCCTGTAAGCCAACTCTGGACCCCCGACGTCCGTCAGCGCGGCGAAGGCGGCGTGGCGCACCGCCCTTTCCCCCGAGTGCAGGCCGCGCGTCAGCATCTCCTCGCCCCGCGGCGATGCCCGCACCAGCGCCATCACCTCCGCCGCCAGTCCAGCGTCGGCCCGTTCGCCTTCGCCCGCCCAGAGCACCAGCGCCAGGTTGCGCATCCAGTGCTCCTCGTATCCCGCCAGCAGACGGTCACGCAGCGCGGCGCGCGCGGCGTCCCGCACCTGCGGCACCCAGTCCTTGGCGCGTAGCAGCAGCGGCCACAGCTCACGCCCGTCGCGCTGCTCCGCCAGCCGCGCCACCATCTCCGCGCGCACGAACCCGTCGCCGTGCGAGGCCAGCACCTCGGCCGCGGCGGAGCCGGGACGTACGGGCGTGGCCGCGTCCGGGCGCTCTGTGTAGTAGCCCAGGTAGCGCCAGCCGCGGAGGATGGCGTCCGTCCGCGGCCACTGGCTGGGGAAAACGGAGTCGGCCTCCCGGCGCAGCGCCGCCTCCGCCAACGCGCGCTCCGCGTCGCCGGCACGAAGCACATCCAGCAGCCGCGCCATGATCCGGGCTTCCACGTACTGCTCGTCCAGCACCGGCCCCGGCCCGGCCACCGGCTCCGGATCCCGTCCGCTGAAAAAGCGGATCAGCCGGTTGATCATCCATCCCCGCTTTCCAGACTCACGTCCACCATGGCCGAGTCCGTGCGGGTGAACACCGCCATCTGCGTCGGCGCGCCGACCTCCTCGTCCACCGGGCCCACGGGGAGCAGGCGGACGATGTAGCCGAACCGCGCGCACACGCCCTCCGCCCATTCCGCGAACTCCGCCCGCGTCCACTCGAACCGATGGTCCCTGTGGCGAAAGCGGCCGGCGGGCAGCGTGGGCCAGCGGACGTTGTATTCCGCGTTGGGCGTGGTCAGCACGATCGTTTCCGGACGGGCGTACTCCCACAGCACCCGCTCGAATGCCGCCAGCCGCGGCGCATCCAGGTGCTCGATCACCTCCACCACGGCGGCCGCGTCGTAGCCGGCCAGGCGCCCGTCGCGATACGTGAGCGCGCCGTGGATCAGCCGCACGCGGTCGCGGACGCGCGGGGGCTGCCGGTCCAGCTTCAGCCGGTCCGCGGCCACCTCCAGCACGCGGTGCGACACGTCCATCCCCACGATTTCCGTGAAGCGCGGCTCGGCCAGCAGCATGCGCAGCAGCTTTCCCTCGCCGCAGCCCAGGTCCAGCACGCGGGCGGCGCCGCTTTCGCGCAGCGCCTGCATCACCGTTTCCAGCCGCTGCTGGTGCAGGCTTATGCGCGCCTCCAGCGCCCCCTCCTCCGCGTCGCGGACGGCGGCCAGCGTGGGCTCGTCCGGCGCGGCGCCCTCGTCCGCGGCGTCCGGCTCGGGCTCCACCAGCCGGGCCAGCGCCTGGTCCACCAGCGAGCGGCGGCGCTTCAGGTAGCGCGAGGCGATCATCGTGCGCTCCGGGTGGGCGGCCAGCCAGCCCTCGCCGTGGCGCAGCAGCTTCTCGACCTCCTCATCCCCCACGAAGTAGTGCTTGGCGCCGTCCAGCACGGGAATCAGCACGTACAGGTGCGTCAGCAGCGCGGCCAGACGGGTTTCGGCGCGCAGGGTGACGGTCAGGTAGCGGCTGTCGCCCCACTCCGGGTGCGCGGGGTCCAGCGGATGCGCCTCCGCATCCACCACGTAGCCCAGCGGCTCGAACAGGCGCCGCAGCACCTCCGCCCCGCCGCGCACGGGAACCACCGTGATGCGCGCCTCCAGCGGGATGGCGGTGGCGGCCAGTTCCGGACGGTCGCGGCTCACCCCCGACATGGCGCTGCGCAGCACCCGCGACAGCGCGACGGACAGAAAGGACGACGCGGCGTACGGCCGGTCGTTCACGTACTGGTCAAGCGTGCCGCCGTCGCCGTTGCCGCGCCCGCGCACCAGGCCCACGGGATCCACGTCCAGCAGCAGCGCCGCCGTGCACGCCTCCTCCGTGGCTTCGGGATAAAAGACGTGCGCCGTCCCGAACCCCAGGTCAAAGCGCTGCGACCGCGCCGGGTTCTTTCCCAGCAGGTAGCCCAGGTCGGTGGCGGGCGCGTGCGTCGTGCGGATGGTGAGCAGCATGGTGGTGCAATCCAGCGTTGATGGATGGAAGCGCGCTCCTGCCACGATTCCCCGGCGTGCAGCGGGGATCGATGGCGAAAGATCACGCCGATTTCTATTTTCCGACACGGATGCGCCGGCGGAACTCACCGGGACCGCGGACGATGCCGGCCGTCCGCGCGGGACCACGATCCGGGTCCGCGGCCCCAAAGGGACGGCCCCGGAGTTGCGGGACATCCGTTTCCGGCCGGTGCGCGTCAGCTGTCCGAATCGCCGGCGGCCGGGCGTTGCAGAACGGCCGCGAAACATGTGACGAGCCGCGGTTCCCGGCGTCCAGAATACCGCTCCGGGGATCGCCCCGGGCCGGTTGACGCTGCGGCGGCCGCGCGGCAGTCTGGAAGGCCGGGCCGCGGTTCCGTGCGCCGCGCGTGACCATCCGCCCGACCCGCTTTTCCCCATCGCCGCAACGCCTTTTCGCGGAGCGGCGCAAGCAGACTTCAGTATCCGCACCCGAGTACCATTTGATGGACAAGTTCCCTCCGCCCGCCGCGTCGCGAATCGCGCGCATGGGCACCGCGCTGCTGCTGCTGCTGGCGGCCGCGGCCTGCGCGGATTCTACCGGTTCCGGACGGGCCCGCGCGGACGTCCGGGGCGCGCGGGGCGACCTGGCGGTGTTCACCTGCCGCGCGCAGATCGCCGACCGGCGCGTGGAGTGCTTCGCGGACGACCAGGGCGGCGCCCGCCTGTCGCTCTCGCCGGGAACGGGTCCCGCCGCGGTGGCGCACACCATCGGCGGCGAGGGACAGTACGCCCGGCTGGCCTTTGCCAACATCACCGCGACGGACGCGGCCCTGGAGTTGGACGCGACGGTGCAGAACCTGAGCGACCAGCCGATGTCCACGGGGGACGGCGCCACGCCCGGTGACGCGGGGCTCCAGGTGTTCCTTCACACCCTGCCGGTCGCCTCCCCGTCCGGCTCGGTCACCCCGGGAAACGCGGACGGCACCGGAGACTTTACGGGACCCGGCCAGCCCTACTTTCAGTACGCCGGCGCCGCCCTGGGGCCGGACGGCATCCTGGCCCCCGGCGAGGTGTCCGCCGCCCGGCGCTGGGTGTTCACCCTGAGCGGCGGCGTGACCTCGTTCACCTTTCAGGCGTACGTGCGCACGGAGACGCCGGAGGCGGACATCCGGACCGTGGCGCCGCAGGTGAGCGAGGTGTCCGCCTCCACCCTGGTGCCCGGCGACACCATCACGCTCACCGGCGAAAACTTCAGCTCCGCGCCGGCCGGCAACACGGTCCGCATCGGCGGCGCCGCGGCCCCGGTGACCGGCGCCAGCGCCACGCAGCTGTCGGTGATCGTTCCCTGCATCAGCAGCGGGACCGTCGGCATCGACGTGCAGGCCGGCGGGCTGCGCGGCGTGGCCGTCGCCCGGCCGCTGCGGGTCACGCAGCGTGCGCTGGAGGTGGGCGAGTCGGTCGTCATCAGCGACTACGCCCGGGTGGGGTGCAATGAGCTCACACCCACCGGCCGCCAGACCCGGTACACGGTGGCGGTGTTCAGCAACAGCACCGTGCCCGGCAGCAACTCGCCCGCCGCGTTCTCGTCGGACCCGGCCGTACCGCCGGCGGACGCGCTCCCCGCCGCCGTGGCCGCGCCGGGGTTCACCCTGGACGGCTACCTCGCCGAGGCGGCTGTGCGGCGCGCGGAGCAGGCCCACGGCGAGCTGCTGGAAAAGAACCGCGCGGCGTACGAGCAGCTGTATCCCCGCTTTCGCGCGGACCCGCGGATGCGCCCGCGGCGTGACGCCATCGCTCCCGCCCCCCCGGCGCCCAGCCGCACCTTTCGCGTGTCCAACGTCGTGGGCAGCGTCTGCAACAGCTACTACGTGGTCAGCGCCACGCGGGTGTACTACGACGGCAAGCTCGCCATCTACGAGGACGACGCCACTCCGGCCGCCTTCAAGGCGGCGAACAACCCCGAGATGGCCGTCAACTACCGGAAGATCGGCGACCAGTTCAACAACGACATGGAGCCCGTCCTCCGCGAAAACTTCGGCGACGTCCTGCGCCGCGACGCGGTGACGGACAACAACGGGGTGCTGATCGCGCTGTTCTCGCCGCGCGTGAACGCCTACGCCACCCTGGCCGGCTTCGTGGTCGCCTGCGACCAGTTCCCCAACGACGACACCCGCGATCCGCCGGTGGGCGGCCCGTACACAGGCACGGGACGCAACGGAGCCAGCAACTTCGGCGAGTTCTTCTACGCGTACCAGCCGGTGGTTCCCGGCCCGGGGTACGCCGGCAACACGGCCGAAAGCTGGTACAGCACCATCCGCTCTACCTTCATCCACGAAGCCAAGCACGTGGCCTCCAACGCCGCGCGCATCGCCAACGGCGCCGCCGGGAGCCAGGCGTCGTGGCTGGAAGAGGGCACGGCGCGCCACGCGGAAGAGCTGTGGATGCGCAACGTGGTGGACCGCGTGGCGTGGAAGGGCGACACCGGCTTCGGTTCGGCCGCCAACCCGGTCAACATCTACTGCGACCTGCGCCGCGCGGGATCGCCGGAGTGCGCGGCCAACCGGCGGCGCCCCGCGCGACTGATGCTGCGGCACTTCACCTCGTTGTACACGCAGATGTACGCCACCAACGCGCGGCTGCTGTCGCCCTTCGGCGCCACGGAAGCGGACATCAGCAGCGTGTGGTACGGGATTTCGTGGTCGCTGGTGCGCTACGCCATCGACCGCTACGGCACCTCCGACGCGGCGTTCCTCACCGCGGTGAATCAGTCCACCGCGACCGGGCCGGCCGCGCTGACCGCCGTGGCCGGCGCGCCGCTGGACGAAATCCTGGGTGGATGGGCGCTCGCGCTGGCCGCGGACAACGAGCCGGACCTCGCCAATCCGCCCGCCGCCATCCAGTTCCCCACCTGGAACCTGCGGAGCATCTTTGCCGGGATGAGCACCGATCCCAATGCCTCGGGCTTTCCGCTGGCGTATCCGCTGGTGCCGGAGCCGCGCTCGTTCGGCGCCTTTACCACGCCGGCGATCACCACGCTGCGCGGTGGCGGTGTGCTGTGGTACGGCCTCTCCGGCGAGCAGACCCAGCCCCAGCTGCTCACGCTGGAGGGGATCGGCGGCGCCCCGCTCCCCGCCGCCGTGCGCATGGCCATCGTGCGGGTGCAGTAGGCGGATCGCGCGCCAGGCTCCTCCGCGCATGCGCCGCGTCGCGCGCGAATGGAAGAAGCCTGATTCCGGGGGAGGCGGCCGTCACGGCCGCCTCCCCCGTCTGCTTCGGTGGCCGGAGGAGCCCCGACACCGTTCCCTCCACCGCGCAGAGGATGGCGTGATGATGGCGGGCCGCGGATGTATCAGTTTGTCCGCATCCCGCTCCTGATCCGTTCCCCGCGGTTGCAAACACAGGCCCGCCACCGGTTTTTCCGGCTGGAACAGGATGAAAGGGCGGCTCTCCACCCCAGGCGCGCCCGGCTCACCGCGCCGGGTATCTTGCCATGGCCGTTGACTTTGGAGCAGTCATGCAGCACTTTGACGGACGCCGCGCAGTGCTGCGACGGCGTTCGTTTCAGCCCCATGCGCCACCTTCGACGTCGCCGCCCCGGTTCCGGGGTTCTCCGCGCGTCTGCCCCACCGCTCCGCCCAGTCACCGGAATGCGCCCACCGCAGCCCGGCGTGATCCCCTTCCCGTACCTTGGACGCCATCTGATGGACAATCCGATTCTGCCCCGCGCGTCGCGAACCGCGCGTGCCGGCGCCGCGCTGCTGCTGCTGGCCGCGGCCGCTGCCTGCGCCGACTCCACCGATTCCGGCCAGAAGCGCGCGACGCTTCCGGGCGCCGAGGGCGCGCTGGGCGTGCTCACCTGCCGCGCCATGGTCGCCGACAAGTCGGTGGAGTGCTTCGCCGATGGTGCGGGCGGCGTGAGCGCGCTGCTGGCGCCGGGAAGCGGACCGTCCCGGGTGACGCACACCTACGGCGGGCAGGGCTCGTACGTGCGCCTGGCGTCCGACAGCCTCAAGGCGACGGCCGGCGCCTTCGAGTTCCGGGCGACGGTGCAGAACCTGGCCAGCCTGGCCATGGGCACCACCGACGGCTCCACGCCGGAATCCACCGGGCTGCGCGTGTTCTTTCACACGGGTCCCGCGGCCTTCCCCGCCGGCTCGGCCACCGTCGCCAACCCGGACGGCGTCGCCAGCATCAGCGGCGAAGAGCAGCCGTACTTCCAGTACTCGGGCACCAGCCTGGGCGCGGACGGAATCCTGGCCTCGGGCGAGGTGTCCACCCCGCGCCGCTGGATCTTCAATCTGGATCCGGGCGTGACGTCGTTCACCTTCCAGGTGTACGTGCAGACCGAGACGCCCGCCGGTGAAACCGAGACGGTGGCGCCGCAGGTGACCGACGTCTCGGCCGCCTCCCTGGTGCCGGGCGCCGCCATCACGCTGACCGGCTACAACTTCAACGCCACCCCCGCCAGCAACACCGTCCGCATCGGTGGCGCCACGGCCACGGTGACCGGCGGCAGCAGCACGCAGCTGTCGGTGATCGTCCCCTGCGTCAGCAGCGGCACGGTGGGGATCGACGTGCAGAGCGGCGGCATGCGCGGTGTGGCTGTCGCCCGCCCGCTCCAGGTCACGCAGCGCACGCTGGGTGTGGGCGAGTCGTTCATCATCACCAACGCCGCCGAGGTGCCCTGCAACGAGCTCACGGCCACCGGCGTGCAGACGCGCTACCTGGTGTCGGTGTTCAGCAACAGCACCAGCCCCAGCAGCAACTCGCCCTTTACCTTCGCGGCGGACGGCTCCGGTGAGGCCCCGGCGGTGCAGGCGCCCGCGAACGTCTCCGCTCCCGTGCCCGCCGGCCTCACGCTGGACGGCTACGTGGCCCAGGCGGCGCAGCGCGCGGCCGACGACCGCCATGCGGACCTGCTGGAAAAGAACCGCGTGGCGTACGAGCGGGGCATGGCCAAGTTCCGCGGCGACCCGCGCATGCGCGCCAACCGCAGCGTGGTCTCCCAGGATCCGGCGCCGACGCGCACCTTCCGGGTGTCCAACATCAACGTCAGCAACATCTGCAACAGCTACTACGTCGTCAGCGCCACGCGGGTGTACTTTGACGGCAAGATCGCCATCTACGAAGACGACGCCACGCCGGACGCGTTCAAGAGCGCCAACAGCCCCGCGATGGCGGCCAATTACCAGAAGATCGGCGACCAGTTCAACAACGACATGGAGCCGATCCTCCGCACCAACTTCGGCGACATCCTGCGCCGTGACGCGGAGACGGACAACAACGGCGTGCTGATCGCGCTGTTCACGCCGCGCATCAACAACAGCTTCAGCGGCGTGGCGGGCTACGTGGTGAGCTGCGACCAGTTCCCCAACGACGACGCCAACACGCCGGCCGTCGGCGGGCCGTACACCGGCACCGGCACCTTCGGCGCCAGCAACTTCGGCGAGTTCTTCTACGCCTACCAGCCGGTGGTCAACGCGACGGGGTACAGCAGCGGCAACACGCCGGACAACTGGTACCGTACCATCCGCTCCACCTTCATCCACGAGGCCAAGCACGTGGCGTCCAACTCGGCGCGCGTGGCCAACAACGCCCCTTCGTACGAGGCGGCGTGGCTGGAAGAGGGCCTTGCCCGCCACAGCGAAGAGCTGTGGATGCGCAACGCGGTGGACAACGTGGCGTGGAAGGCCAACACCGGCTACGGCTCGGCGTCCAACCCCATCAACCTGTACTGCGACGTGCGGCCCGCGGGCTTCGCGGAGTGCGACGGCAACACGCGCCGCCCCGCCAGCATCATGCAGCGGCACTTCTCGTCGATGTACACCACCATGTTCGGCCAGAACGCGCGCCTGCTTTCGCCCTTTGGCGCGACGGCCTCGGACAACGCGAGCTACTGGTACGCGAACTCGTGGTCGCTGGTGCGCTACGCCATCGACCGCTACGGCTCGTCGGACGCCGATTTCCTGACGGCGCTGACGCAGAGCACCACCAGCGGCGCCACCAACCTTACGGCGCGCGCGGGCACGTCGCTCGACAACCTGCTGGGCGGATGGGCGCTGTCGCTTGCGGCTGACGACTACCCCGGGCTGACCACGTCGAACAACGACATCAAGGTGCAGACGTGGAACCTGCGCAGCATCTACGCCGGGCTGAACGCGGACCTGCCCGGCACGTACACGCTGCCGTATCCGCTCACGCCGCAGCAGTACGCGTTCGGCAGCTTCACCGCGACGCCCATCACCACCACCATGCGTGGCGGCGGCATGCTGTGGTACGAGATCTCCGGCACGCAGACCAAGGCCCAGCTGCTCAAGCTGTCGGGCAATGGCGGTGGCGCGCTGCCCGGCACGCTCCGCGTGGCTGTGGCGCGGCTGCAGTAAGCGGATGAAGATCACCGCCTGGATTCTCCCCGCGCTCGCCGCCGTGGCGTGCGCGCGGGGGAACCCGGTTCCGGGGGAGGCGGCCGCCATGGCCGCCTCCCCCGATTCGCTTCGCGGCCGGGTGGAAGTAACCGGTTCGGAACCCGCCACGTTCGTCGTCCTCATCCCCGCGGACGGGCGGGCGGTCGCGCTCGCCGGGCAGCAACCCGTTCTGCGCGCCCTGGCCGGGGTGGAGGTGGCCGTCACCGGCCGGCGCACGTCGCCCGCCGCGTTCCAGGTCGCCGCGGTCACCGCGCGTTCCGTGGACGGCATTCCGGTGACGGACGGCGTGCTCGTGCGTGACGGCGAGCGCTGGTTTCTGCGGATGACGGACGGCGGCCGCGTTCCGCTCTCCAACCTTCCCGACGCGCTGCGCGGACGGGAAGGGGCGCGGATCTGGGTCACCGGCCCGCCACAGGGCCCGGTTCAGACGTTCGGCGAGATTACCGGGCCGGATGGCGGGCCCGTTACGGCGGAACCGCTGCAGCCCGCCACCCCGGGCGGCTCCCCGCCGCTGGACGTCGTTCCCCCGCGCTGATCCCCGGCCCGCGCTCCCGCGCGGGCCGTTTTTTCATCCAGACGGGCGGATCACCCTCGGTCCGCCACCTGTCTCCCTCTCCCCACACGGGAGCCCAGTTTCCGGCGTGGATGGTGCGGCGTTCCGGCCGTGTCCTGCGCGCCGGGTGGGCGGACGCGGATCTTTTCGTACGTGGCCGGTGTCATGCTTCGGCTCCATCCGGGCGCTCCCGGCCGCCACGACCCGCCGATCCCGACCTCTTCATGCGCATCCGATCCCGACACCTGCTGCCGCTGGCGCTGCTGTCCGCGGCTTCGCTGCACGCCCAGGCCGACGTGCGCCGCGCCGCGGAAGGCATCCGCGAGCCGTCCCTCCGCGCCCGCGTGGAATGGCTGGCCGGCGACGCCATGCGCGGCCGCGCCACGCCCGGCGCGGAACTGGAGGCCGCGGCGGATTCCATCGCCGCGATCTTTCGCCGGGCGGGGCTGCGCGCGGCGGGGGACAGCGGCTCGTACATCCAGCGCTTCGCCTTTTACGCCACCTGCGTCCCCGCGTCCGAGCGCCGCTTTGCCATGCAGGCGGACGGGCGACGGACGGAGTGGCGGTACGGCGCGGACTACTTCAGCTTCGCCGCCTCGACCGCGGTGGAAGGCGAGGCCGTGTACGTGGGCCCCGCGCTCCCTCAGCCCCAGCCGCTGAGCGAAGGCGCACGCGGCCGCATCGCCGTCTTTCACCTGGCCGGCAGCCCGGTGGACGGATTTCCTGTGATGAGCGGCGCCGTCCTGTCCGCCGTGCGAGCCGGTGCCACGGGCTTGCTCTTCGTACTGGATCCCGCGATGGACGCGGACAGCATCGCGTGGTTCGCGCAGCAGGTGGAAGCGACCAACCCGCTCGTCTCCATCCCTGTGTCCGTCATCCGCGCGGATGCTGCAGACTCCATCTTTCGCGCCGCCGGGCTGGATGACGGGGCCCTGCGCGCCCGCTCATCCACCACGCCGCTGCCGCTGCCCGGCGTGCAACTGTCGATGGCGGCCCCGGCGCGCACCGTGAGCGTGGCCGCGCAGAACGTGGTGGCGGTGCTCCCCGGCTCCGACCCCGCGCGGCGGGACGAGTACGTGGTGCTCACCGCGCACTTTGCCCGCGCGGGCGTCGGGCGCGCGGATGCACGCGGCGACTCCATCTACAACGGGGCGGATGACAGCGCCTCCGGCACCGCCGCCCTGCTCGCCGCGGCGGAAGCGTTCGGCCGGCTACGGATGGCGCCCGCCCGTTCGATCGTCTTTCTCGCCGTCAGCGGCGAGGAGCGGAACCTGCGCGGCTCCGCGCACTGGGCCGCCCACCCCACGGTCGCGGGCGGGCGCGTCGTGGCGAACATCAATCTGGACATGAGGGGCCGCAACGCGCCCGGCACGCTGACCGTCCTGGGCCAGGAATACTCGTCGCTCGGCGAGACGGTCGCCCGCGCGAACGCCGCGCACCCGGAACTCGGCTTTCAGTTGCCGTCAGACGTGGACGATGCGCTGCACGGGTTCGCCCGCGGCGACCACGCCAGCTTTGTCCGCGCCGGCGTGCCTGCCCTCTTTCTGACAGCGCTGGACCGTCCCGACGATCACCATGTCACCGATGATCCGATGCGGCTGAACACGGAAAAGCTGACCCGCGTGGCGCGGCTGCTGTTCTACACGGTGCACGCCGCCGCCTCGGAACCCGCCCTCATCGGGTGGTACGCCGGCGGGCAGGCCCGCGCGCTCGAGGCGGCAACGCGGTAGAAGTGCGTGAGTGCTGTGTGCGTGAGTGCGTTAGTGCGCCGGTAGGGCGAAAACTCCGGTTCGGCTCCGCACTGCCGTTCGCACTCACGCACCCCGCACTAACGCACTCACGCACTTTCCCCTAATCCTTGTACGGATCAATCTCCCCCGCGCCCGCCATCACCACGATCAGCGGGCGCAGCACGTGTTCGATGTGGATGGTCGCGCCCTGCGCCTCCAGCACCTTGGGCAGACGGCGGTACGCCTGCGGCGCCTCGTCCAGCCCGCCGCCGCGCAGGATCACGCCGCGCTTGCCCAGCCAGTCGCTCACCATCTCGCGCGAGATGCGGCCGGGGGTGATGACCCGCCCCGTCTTGCGGTGAACCTTTCCCGCCGCTGCCGTGCGCGACATCACGCGCCCGGCGCCGTGCACGGTGCTGAACATCGCCTCGCGCTGCGCCGCGGCGGTTTCCTCGTCCGGCGCCTCGGCCCCGCGCACGATCACCGCGTCGTCGCCCATCGACCCGCCGATGAAGCCCTTCTGCCCGGGAAAGGCGGGCGTGGCGCCCTTGCGGACCACCACCATCTCCGCCGTTTCGCCCGACTTCGTGGTGTGCTGCTCCTTCCAGGCGAAGTTGTGGTGGTTGTGCACCAGCTCCAGTTCGGTTCCGCCCAGCATCTGCACCACCTTTCGCGCCACCCACTCGCGCCCGGTGTAGGCGTAGCGGCCGGCCAGCTCCATCAGCCGCCAGTAGTCGTGCCCCAGCGGCTGCTGAAGGTCGAGCAGAACCTCGGCCTCGCGGGCGCGCTGGCCCCAGTCGCCGCCCTGGCTGAGCGAGAGGAAGTCCGAGGCGATGGTGTGCCCCAGCCCGCGGCTGCCGAAGTGTACGCCCACCCACACCGTTCCCGCCTCGTCCGCAAAGACATCGACGTAGTGGTTGCCGCTTCCTACGGTGCCCAGCTGGCGCCGCGCCTTGTCCTGCAGCGTGTCGCGGTAGCCGCCCACATTGGGGATGGCGTACCAGGCCGCGTCCAGGAACAGCGGGTCGTCGGTGGGCGCGTCGTCCGCGTTGTTCTTGCGGCCGATGCCGAACGAGATCGCGTGCTGGATCTCATCGGCCATGCGGCGCGCCTGGCGGTCTTCGGCCAGGCGGTGCGGATTGCGCTGCACCTCCGGCAGCGTGAGCCCGCCGGTGATGTCGGCCACGGTAAGGTCGGTGCGGATCGCCGCGTTCCCGCAGGCGATGTCGAAACCCACGCCCACGACGGAAACCTTGTCGCGGTACGCCGCCACCCCGCCGATGGGCATGGTGTAGCCCACGTGCCCGTCCGCCATCAGCGCGGTCTGCTCCGCACGCGAGGCTACGTCCTGTATCTGGCGGATAGTGTTCTCGTCGTGCTGCCCGAAGATGCGCATTTCCCCTGTCTCTGCTGTCGCTGTAAATCGTTTGCCGCCAACGTGCGGACGGGCTTGATTCCGTCACTTGTGTGGACGTACCGGACGGCCCATCGTTGTTCCGTGTGCAACCCCGATCCCACGGAGATTTCCATGCTCAACTTTCAGAACCGTGCCGCCATCGCCCTCAGGCTGCTGGACCCGTCGGACCGGGCGATGATTGACGAGGCGATCGCCCGACTCCTTGCCCAGACGCGGCCGGGCTCCCATCCGGAAGCCTTCAACGGCTACGAAATCCGCGCCCTGGCCAGCGGATCCTACCTGCTGCGCATGGAACCGTGGGGCATCTTCTTCAAGCCAGAGGCGGGCGACCTGGTCATCGAAGACATCTTCCCGCTCGAGCGTCTGGAGTGGCTGCGGGGTCGGATCACCGCACCTGCTTGAATTCTCGGATGTCCGGCGTTGGAACCCCCCGTACTCTGGAGGCAATCATGCTCAGGCTGAAGCGCCCGGCACATATCGCACTCCTGTGGCTGGATCCTGAGGACCGTGATGCAGTCAATCAAAGCATCACGCACCTGCTGGAACTCACCCGGCCCGGTACGTCGTATGATGACGTCGAGGCGTACTCTGTCCGTCCGGCAAACAACGGGTCCTACATGCTCACCGTTGATTCGCAGTGGGGACTCTTCTTTTCCGAGCAGGAGGGCGACCTTGTCGTCAGCGATGTATTTCCGCTCGGCAGACTGGAAATGTTCGGCCACCCAACGAAGAATCCTGATCCGTGATCCGATGGAAACCCACCATTCGGCTCAGAACTCCTCGTCGTCCCAGCGGCGGTCGGCGCGCTCCTCCTTGCGGCGCAGGTAGCCGAGTTCCCGGTCGCGGGTCCGCTGCAATTCGGTGGATTCAAAGACCGCCTCCACCCGGTCGGCCCGCAGCCAGGCGCGGCTCCCGTTCAGGTCCACGAACCGCAGCCATCGCGGCCGCAGCCAGCGGCGGTCCAGCGCCCGTCCCACCGCCTCCGCCGTCGCGGCGGTGACGTACCAGGTGCTGTACTCGGACTGCACGACGAAGTAGTCGCCCGGCCCCGGCCGCTGATCCGGCGTATCCTGCTTCTGCTTGATGATGCTCATTGTTCTGTCGCTTCAAAAAACCGGGCATCTCCCGCCCGGCGCATTGTGTGTTGCGGATCGCGGGCGCCGCCGCGGCGGGTGCGCGGCCCGGTCAGCCCGGACCGCGCAACCTATCGCGCGAAATCGGCGATCAGCTGGGGCGCGGCCGCATCGAACCCGACCACATCCAGCATCCCCGCGTCCTCCGGGTCCGCGATGCTGAACCCGTTCGACGCCATCCCCACCACCACCAGCTTGGCGGGAATCCCCATCCGCTCCCGGTACTCGCGAAGCGCCTGCGACGGGTGCACCGTCCCCGCCCATGTTTCGTTGTCGGTGTAGACCACGAACGTGTCCACCGCCCACCGGTTCCGCAGCGCCTCGGTGATGGGCAGCGCGCAGTCAGTTCCGCCGAACGGCAGCCCGCTCACCGCGGCCACCACGTCATCCAGCCGCTGGCGGGGCGAGACGGCGAGCGGAGTCAGGCCAGTACCTGTCGCCCCCCACCGCGAGGCGTACGGCCCCGCGGTGAACGCGACGAACTGATGGGCCGGCTCCGTGGCGGCGGTTACCAGCGCCATCGCCGCCGAAGCGTCGCGGCAGGTGATGCCCTGCAGCCCCAGCACGTTCGCCAGCATGGACCCCGAAACGTCCAGCGCCAGCAGCGTCCGCCGCCCGGAGGGCACCACCGCGCCGAACGCCAGATAGAAGGCCGCGTCCAGCGCATCCACCACCGAGGCCACGGGGGCCCATCCGGCAGCCCCGCGCCCCTTGCCGCGGGCGTAGGTGCGCAGGGCCGAGAGCACCCGCACCGGGTGTACGCGCGCCCGGCGCAGCGCGTCCGCGTCCGCCACGCGGGCGGCCACCTGCGCCGCCGCCGCGCTCCCCGGCGCAATCAGCCCCACGCGGGTCATGGCGGCCAGGTTGCGGATCAGCGCCGTCAGCGGCATGGACTCCAGCAGCGCCTCCCACACCTCCGCGTGCGCCAGCAGCCTGTTGGGAACCATCTCCCACGTCAGCCGGTGCTCGCGGATCGCGGCCGCGGCCTGGGGCGCCGCCGCCGAATCGCGGTGCAGCCCGTCCGCCGCGCGCACCAGGGCCAGGGCCGGAGTGTCTCCCGCGACCTCCTCGCCGCGGCCGCGCGCCACCGCCCGGCGGAACAGCGCCTGCTGCTCCTGCGACCGGGGCCGGGGATGCGCAAGCCGCAGGGCGTCGCGGTGCGACCAGCCGTCCCGGGACGGATACTTCAGAAGCTGGTAGGCCAGTTCGCGCGGCTCCCGCTCGGTGTACCACGCCGAAACCGCGCGCCGCACCCCGCGTCCCCACCCGCGGAACGCGCCCGCGAAGCCCAGCCAGTGCAGCAGGTGCGTCCCCGTGCGGGCCACGCGCGTAAGGGCCGCGAGCGCGGCGGCGCGGGTGGGCTCGTCGCCCAGCCCGGCCGCCATGGCCAGCACGAACAGCGCGGGGTCGTTCCCGGGCGCGCGGCCGCTTTCGCTCATTTCCACCACGCGGGCCACCACGCGCGGCCCGTCCTGGGCGATGCACGCGGCGGCGCTCCGTGCGTTTTCCGCCGTGAGCGCGCGCTCGGTGGTGTAGTAGGTTCCGCCCTCGCTTCCAAGGACGAGGAACCGGTCCAGCCGGTCCCACGGGGTGAGCTGCCAGGCGTACCCGCCCGCCGAGTTCCGGACCTGCGCGGAGCCCGGGATGGGCGCCGACTGCGGCGTGAGCATCGCCCGGAAGCGGGTGGCGAAGTACCGGGTATAGTCCATCATGATGAAGTCCCGCCCTCCTTTCCGGGCCGGCGTGGGTCGTTTCCCGCCGCCGTTGTGCGAAGGGAAGGGTGGAGCCGCGGCCGGCGCGGGATTCGAACCCGCGGGCCACCAGAGAACCCTCCGCCATCGGCCCGCGCGGACGCGGACGGGGTGCGGGGAGGGACTGCCACGGCCGGCGCGCGCGGCTCCTGTGCGTGGCCCGGGCGGATGACGGTGTTCGCTTCGGCTCCCCAGTCGCATGTCGGGGATGGGTTGGAGCGATGACCGAAACGGTTCGACCCGCCCGGGCCGTGTTCCTCGTCGTGTTCCGCGTGCTGGCGGATGGTGTTGCGGGATCGCCTCCACGGCGATCCGTGCTGTTCAGTGCCCCGGCGGGATTTGAACCCGCGACCCTCGCGTCCCGTTAATCCTCACGCATCGGCCCGCCTTGTGAGCGGACAAGGGAACGGCGAGGAATCCGCGATGCTCTACCGGACTGAGCTACGGGGCGCCCCCGGCGAATTCGCGGGGAGTGCCTGATGTGGACCCGGCGGGATTCGAACCCGCGACCTCTGGATTATCAGTCGGTAACCCTCCGCCGCCGGCCCGCGGCACGGGCAAGGAAGTGGGGAGGGAGTCAGCGCTCTGCCTCTGAGCTACAGGTCCACGTTGTTCCGGGCGATGCGGCCGGTTGCCCCGGCCGCATCGCGGCTTTCCAACCCGCTGCGCCGCGGGCGAAAGTCGGTTCGTTGTCTGGCGGCGGATCGGATGCGGGCCGGCGGAAACGTGTCGCCCCTCCTGCGGGGGGTCGCGTTTGTCCACCCGGGCGGTGCTTCACGCCCCGCCGGCCCATCCATCCGTCAGCCTCCGCGTCCTTCCATCCCGATCACCTCCCGCGCCGTGTCCAAAAAAGAATCGCCCCGCCCGGCAGTTGCGCGGGCGGGGCGAAAAAGCGTCGCTCCCGGTGAACAGTTCCGTTGCGCGTCAGGGCGCGCACCCGGCTGTTCTTCCCGCATTCATGTGGTCCGTATCACGCCGGCTGCTGCCGGCTGCACCACGGAGTCCGTTCGTGTCCGTCTTGTCGAATTCCGGGTTCCCGACCAGGGCGCACGACGGTCCCGTGCCCAGCGGCTGGGCCGCGGGGCTGAGAATCGCCGGAATCGCAAAGTGCGCCATCATCGAAGTCGGTACCTGCTGCACGGGTGAAGCGGAACGAATCCGCCAGAAACAAAAAAAGAGCCGCATCCTGATGATCCCTGTCCGCCGCACTGCTGCGTTGGAGGGGGAGCCTGCGTTGCGCACGGGGCGGCAAGGCAGGCGATCATCGGGACGCGACTCCCAAGTGGCGATGAGTGTAGCCGGGAAATGGCGGTCTGTCAAGGGCCGGTTTTCGCGCCCCGTTCCTCGATCTCCACGGCCAGGGGTGATGATGGAGCGGGATCGTCTTCGGACCCGGGCGGCGGCGCTGGCCGCTTCTCCCGACGGCGCAACAGGTTAGGGCACGGAGCCGCGTTCGGGGCCGAGCCGCTGACTTGACCGCGGCAATTTGGAAATTTGTTACGATGGCCGTCGGCATCGATTGCTCCGCGCCGCGGCGTGCCATCCGTACGCTCTGAGGTCTCCCGTTCCCGCGGAGCGGGGAGAGGGAATTGGTCGGCACAGGCTCATCCGGTGCGCGTGTCGAGGAGCGTCGGTAGATTGGGCGCGAAACGACGGACCGGACCTCGCGCCTTTGTGGGACGCATGATCAAACCTGGCTGGCGGCTGGCGGCGGCACTCGCGGCGTTCTGCACTCTTTCGGCGTGCTCGCCACTGTACGTGCTGCGCGGCGCGTGGGAAGAAGGAAAGATCCTGTCGCGGCGGCGGCCCATCGCCGCGATCGTCGCGGATTCCGCCACGGACGCGCCCACGCGCAACAAGCTTCTGCTGGTGCTGCAGGCCCGCCAGTTCGCCGCGGATTCGCTGCGCCTCAATACCGGCGACAGCTACACGCTCTTTTCGCGGGTGGATTCCGACACGCTGGTGACCGTGGTGTCCGCCGCGTACCGCGATCGTTTTCAGCCGTACACGTGGTGGTTTCCCATCACGGGAAGCGTGCCGTACAAGGGCTTCTTTGACCCGGAAGATGCGGAAAAGGAAGCCCGCCGCCTGCAGGCCCGCGGCTTCGACACGTACGTGCGCCCTTCCGCCGCGTTCAGCACGCTGGGCTGGTTCAACGATCCGCTGCTCAGCACGCTGCTGCGCTACGACGAGGTTTCGCTGGCGAATACCGTCATCCACGAACTGTTCCACAACACCTTTTACGCCCCGGGGCAGGCGGTCTTCAACGAGAGCCTGGCCAACTTCGTGGGCGGCCGCGGCGCCATCGAGTTCTTTTGCGGACGCGACGGGCCCCAGGCGCAGACCTGCGTGACCGCGACTGGCGCGTGGCACGACGACCTGCTGTTCGGCGAGTTTCTGGAGGCGATGGTGGATGATCTGGAGGCGCTGTACGCCCGCCCGGACCTGTCCGCCGACGATAAGCTGCGCGAGCGCGAACGCATCTTCAGCGAGGCGCAGGCGCGGTTTGCGCGCGACGTGCGGCCGCGGCTGCGGGTGGACACGTTCGGCAGCTTTACGCGCGATCCGCTGAACAATGCCACGCTGATTTCGCGGCGCATCTACTACCGGCGGCTGGAACTGTTCGAGCGCGTGTACGAGTCGCGCGGCGGCGACTTCCGCCGCGCGACGCACGACATCGTGGAGGCGGCGCGGGGCAGCCACGCGGATCCATACGCGGGCGTGGCGGCGCTGGTGGGTCCGGGCTGATCGGCTGATGGCGGGTGTTGGATGATTGGGTGCTCGAGATCGTGGCTCGTGCGCGGCGTGTAGTGACGCCCTCACCCCGCGTGCTGCGCACGACGACCCTCTCCCACGAACGGATGTGGGAGAGGGAGCACACACCAGATTGGCTTGGAGGAGAGATCCGGGGGGCATGGCGGGGTTCTGTCCGGCGGTTGAAACCGCGCCTCGATAGACACAAAGTCCGCCTGCGCGGACTGCGGCCCCACCGTTGTTCATCGCCCGAATGCAGTTGAAGCCCCGAACATCGCGCGGAGCGCGTTGTGTCGGGGCTTACGCGTTCTTTGAGCGGCGGATTCATCCGCTCAGGAGACCCGGGCGCGGCAATCACGCTGGTCCGTTCGCACGATCTTTTCCCATTCGCTCGGGAGAGGCGCGGACGGCGGTCCGGCTCGTACATGTGCACGATCGTCCGCATCCGTGCCCAAGCGCTTGCACGGCGGGCGGATGCGCGGGATTGCGGCGCGGCTGGCGCACTTTTCGCGATTTTCCTCTCCTGAATCAGGGCCCTGCGTTCCGAGATCCTCATCCCAGACCGCGACCCGACCGTCGGCGCACCCACAGCCCGCACCCGGCGCTCCCGTCATGGCCCCGCCGGGTGTCCCGACACGATGCTCAAGTCTGTAGCCCTGCGCTTCGGCGCGGCGGAAGGCGATGAACCGCTTCGGTTTACGCCCGGCCCCATGACGGTCTTCGTCGGTCCCAACAACTCGGGAAAGAGCCTCGCCCTGCGCGAGGTGGAGGAGTTCATCGGGTCCGGGGGCGACTCGCCGCGCCACATCATCCGCAAGCTGGGAATCAGGCTTCCGTCTGACGCCACCATCGAGCAGATGCTGCGGTCGCGGGCGCTGGGCGTAAAGGACGGCGCGACGGCGGAAAACGAGATCACCGTCCTCCGTCTGCGGTCACCGGGCGAGTATTCGCGCAGGCGCGCCACGGACACGGCGGAGCCGCTGGTGGAGGCCACCATCGACATCGCCGCGCTCCTTGCGGCGGCGGCGCACGTGGACCACCCCACGGACGAAGAACTCGACATCATCTGCCGCGACCTGCTGGCGCTGTTCACGCTGCGGCTGGACGGGCAGACGCGGCTGGCGCTTACGCAGCCGCAGGCCGCCGCGGCACGGGCCGCCAATCCCACCAACCACCTGGGCGTGCTGTTCCGCGACCACGAGGCTCGCGCGCGCATCCGCGAGATCACGGCGGATGCGTTCGGCCTTTATTTTGTCGTGGACCCCACGGCCGGCTCGCACTTTCGCGTGCGGATGTCGGAGCGCGCGCCGCTGGACAACGACGAGGAGCAGGCCGCCGACGACCGCTCGCGCGCCTTTCACGGCCGCGCCACCGACATCGCGGAAATGAGCGACGGCATCCGCGCGTTCACCGGACTGACCGCCGCGCTGCTCAGCGCCGACTACCGCATCATGCTGGTGGACGAGCCGGAAGCCTTTCTTCATCCGCCACTGACGCGCAAGCTGGGGCGGCGGCTGACGCAGCTGGCGGCGGAGCGGGGGGCCAACGTGCTCGTGGCCACCCATTCGCCGGACTTCGTGATGGGGTGCGTCACTTCCGGCCACGCGGTGAACATCGTGCGGCTGACGCACCGGCACGGAATTCCGGGCGCGCGCATGCTGGCCGCGCACCAGCTGGAAGCCATGATGCGCGATCCGCTGCTGCGCAGCACCGGCGTGCTGGGCGCCATGTTCCACGAGGGCGCCGTGGTGTGCGAGGCGGACGCGGACCGCGTGTACTACCAGGAGATCAACGACCGCATGCTGGCGCACCGCTCCGGCGGGGCCGACGGATGCGTGTTCCTGAACGCGCAGAACAAGCAGACGGTGCGGCGCATCATCCGGCCGCTGCGCGAGATGGGTCTGCCCGCGGCGGCCATTCTGGACCTGGACCTGCTCAAGGGGCGCGAGGACTTTCGCGACCTGCTGCACGCGGCGTTCGTTCCGCAGGTGTTCTGGGAGCCGTGGGAGCAGTCGCGGCGCCTGCTGCACCAGAAGATGAACAACGCGCACTACAAGGACGGCGGCATCTATCGCCTGAACGGCGAGGCGCGCGACCAGTTCGAACTGCTGCTGGACAACCTGGCCGAGTATGGCGTGTTTCTGGTGCCGGCGGGCGAGTTGGAGTGCTGGATGCCGGAGCTGGGGGTGAGCGGGCACGGGCCGGAATGGCTCACGCAGGTCTTTAACCGGATGGGGATGGACCCGTCGGACGGCACGTACCAGCGTCCGGGAACCAGTGGCGTGTGGCGCTTCATGCAGCGCGTGGCGGGGTGGATCGCGGAGCCGCGGCGAAAGGGGATGCGCGAGGAAAGCGTCCCCGTGCAGCGGCAGCTGGCGCGTCCGGAGCCGCCGGAGCCGGGCGTGCCCGTGCTGAGCCTGGAGCCCGCGCCGGAGGTGGAGCCCGAGCCGGCCCCGCGGGATCGCGACCGGGACAAGGATCGGGATCGCGGGCCGGATGACGGGAGGCGTCAGGCGGTGGCGTGAGGGGATTGTTGGGGCGGTGGATTCTTCGTGGAACCAAAGGATGGGCGTGGCGGCGGGCTGGGGCCCTCACCCCGCGTGCTGCGCACGACGACCCTCTCCCACGAACAGATGTGGGAGAGGGAGCACACCCCGGAATCGTGCGGGAGCCAGATCAGTTGAAGCCCCGAACATCGCGCGGAGCGCGTTGTGTCGGGGCTTTGCGCTTCTGGAGCGGCGGATTCATCCGCTCCGGCGCGCCCAAAAGGCGTCAGTCGGGCAGGAGATCGGTTCCGCGGATACGGCGGACGATCACGCCGATCACTCCCGCGATGGTGCCGCCGATCGTCGCCCAGGTCAATGCGGTGCCCGCGATCACTCCGGGCATTCCCAGCACCATCCCGATCAGGACGAAGGGAAATCCGGCCAGCAACGCCATATAGCCGTACGCCTCGCCGGCATCGATGGATGCCGAACCGGGCCCGCGCATGAAGTACCAGTACACGTACCCCGCGAGCGCGAACCCCACTACGGCGCCGATCCCGGCACCCCAGCGGATCCAGCGCGCCAGTCCGGGAGAAAAGAACGGAAAAAGCATCGTGAGCGGGGGCAAGGCGGAGCGGTTCATGATGGAAGGCAGGTGGGGAGAGAACGCCGCCGGGCAACACCGATCGACCAGATGGCAGATGGAGAAACGCGGGCCCGGACTCCGGGCCCGCGTTCGTCGTGTGGCGGGTAGCGGATGTCAGCCGGTGAGGCCGAGCTTCTGCCGCACCCGTTCCGCCACCAGCGCCTCCATCGTCTGCTTCGTGTGGCAGACGGCCATCAGCGCGTTGGCGCCCGTGGCGCCGCGCGCGCTGGCCCGCAGTCCCGTCTCCAGGCGCGAAGTGGCGGCCGTGCTCCCGGGCTGCACCGTGCTCTGCAGATCCATGCGGATCTCGTTCTGCGCGGCGATCTCCGCGCCGAACTGGCCGCTGCCGCAGTCAAAGAACTGCGTGGCGCTGCGGCCCTGAAAGCGCCGGCTGATGACGGCGCCCCGCACGGCCACGGTGCGCCGGGGCGCGTCCGCGGTCGCCTGCAGCCCCAGTTCCTGGTAGACGGCGGGGAGCACCGCCCATACGCGGTCCACCGGCGCGGCGATGTCCGCGCCGATCAGGCGGAACTGCGTGGAGGTGGACACGCTGAGCGCGTCGCCGCTGGCGATGACCTGTGTGTTTTCGCCGCCGGTGGCGCCGGTCTGCCCCGGCGCTCCGGGCGTGGTGCCGCCCCGGGTTGCCGGAGCGCAGGCGGCCAGGACGGCGAGGGCGAGGATGGATGCGCGCATGGGAGCTCAGGGGCTGCGGGTAGGCCGGTTCACCCGCTGAACGTATGCCGCCGCTCCATGGCGTGCAATCCGCTCCCGCCCGCACGGCCGGGAGGTTCGGTTCGCGCGATGTTCATCCGCTCCGCGAGAGGCGCATCATGGCGGGATTCCGGTAATCACGCTTCGCGCCTACCTTGAACCGGCCCGCCATCCGTCATCCCCGGTTCCCATCAAAACCCGCTGCCCGCCATGAGAACGCTCGCGCTGATACTGCTGCCGCTCCTGATCGCCGCGCCGATGCGTGCGCAGTCCGTCGAGGCCGCGGCCGGCAACATCCTGTATCGCCCGCGCTGCGGGGTCCAGGCGCGCACCCTCACCCGGTCCGGGCAGGATTCGGAGCCGCGGCTTTCCGCGGACGGCGCGCAGGTGGCGTTCGTCCGCACGGGCGCCGCCGGCGGGGAGCCGTCGTCCATCTGGATCGTGCGGACGGATGGAAGCGGTCTCCGCCGCCTGGTGCAGTCGCGCGCGGACGAGGCGCCGGAGCGGAACCTGGAAGGGTTGCGCGGCCCCGTCTTTTCGCCGGACGGAGCGCGCGTCTACTTCCGGAGTGCCGCCTGGGCGACGTCGAACGCCGTCCACGTCGCCGACCTGGCGACCGGTGCGGAACGGTACCTGATCCCCGGCAACAGCGTGGACGTGGTGCCCGCGGGTTCATACGCCGGCCACCTGCTGGTCGACCAGCATCGCTACCATCTGGCCGGCGGATCGTACGACTGGACCTGGCTGTTCACCCCGGACGGCCGCGAGGTGGGGTCCATCGGCGAAACGGAGGGTGCGGTGCGGGATTTTCTCGAGGCGGAGGCAGGCCCTCTGCCGGAGCCGTCCTGCCGCTGACGCGCATCTTCATCGATCCTGGAAAGAAAGTCCGTCCGTAACGATTATGGGAGAAGGTGAGAAAAGTCTGGCATTGCGGATGCGTCGGTACTATCTCTGAGACAGAAGCATCTCGCATCCGTGACCGCGTTGTTACATGACACGCGGCCCCGTTCCCGTGCCGTGGGGCCTCATCATGCCCATCTCTCCCCGCATTCTCCTGGTCGGCGCATCGCTGATGGCCGCCGCCTGCGCCCCGTTCGCCTCCGCCGCGGATGAGAGTTCGCAGCTGAGCGACGCGCGGGCGGACTCGGACCGCGGCTGCCGCGGCGCCGGCGCCCCGCGCGAGCTGCCCTCCGCCGACGCGATGGTGGACTCCGCCGCGCTTTCCACAGAACTCGCGCGCCTGTGGAGCCAGGCGGGACAGCCGGCCGGCCACGTGCTGCTGGCCATGCGCTACGACGAGGACGGCACCAACGTGCGCCGCGACGTCATGGAGCACCGCGTGACCGACGCGCTGGCGGATTCGGTGCAGCGGCTGGTGTTTGCCGCGCGCCGCACCACGCAGCCGGCGGAGCGCGAATGGGGCGTGCGGATGCGGGTGGACCTGGGCGCCCGGCCGGTTCTGCGTGTGGCGCGCAGCCAGGAGTGCCGCGCCGAGCCGGTGCAGCGCAGCGATCCGGCGCTGGCCGGCACCTATTCCGGATGGGGCGACATCCGCGATTCCGCCCCGCCGCCCACCATGGCCGAGGGCGGGCTGGTGTGGGTGCGGGTGGCGCTGGATGAGTCGGGACGGGTGACGGACGCGCACGTGGAGCGCAGCGCGGCGCGCGTGTTCGCCAACCAGCGCCTGCTGCAGTACGTGCGGATGATCGCCTTCAATCCGGCCACCGTGGACGGCTATCCCGTCCCCGGCGAAGCCACCATCCCCCTGCGGGTTCGCTGAGCGCGAGGGGCCCCGCCGTGGTGGGGCCCCTTTTCAAGCCGCTTCGCCGCGAGTATCCTCCATCATCACACGCTTCACCGCCGCCCCCGCGCGGCCGTACGCGCCCGCCGCGGACGGCGGCGCGGCACCGTCCGGCGTTCCGCACCCCAGCCCCCGTCCTGATGAGGCTTGCCGCCGCGCTCGCGCTGGTTCCGGCCTTTCTGCTGACCGCGTGCGCCAGTGTGCACCGCGGCCCGCCGACGGCCGCCGGGTATCCGGAAGCCGTGTCGCTGCTGTCGGCCCCGCTGTACGCGCCCGCGCTTTCGCTGGAAACCCGGCAGCGTCTGGCGGCGGACCTGGATTCCGCCTACGCCGTGTACCAGCGCGATCCCGAGAACGCGGACGCCATCCTGTGGCTGGGCCGGCGCGTGGCCTATCTGGGCCGCTACCGCGACGCCATCGAGATCTTTGGCGAGGGGATCCGCAAGCACCCCACGGACGCACGCTTCTACCGCCACCGCGGGCACCGGCTCATCACCGTGCGCGAGTTCGGCCGGGCGCAGCGCGACCTGGAGCGCGCCGCGCTGCTCATCCGCGGAAAGCCGGACCAGGAAGAGCCGGACGGCGTGCCCAACGCGCGCAACGAGCCGCGCACCACGCTGGCGTTCAACGTGTGGTACCACCTGGGGCTGGCGTACTACCTTCGCGGCGACTTCACGCGCGGCGCCGCGGCGTTCGGCAACGCGCTCATCGTGTCGCGCAACGACGACGCGCGGGTGGCGGCAAGCGACTGGCTGTACATGAGCTACCGCCGCCTCGGACGAAAGGAAGAGGCGGAGCGGGTGCTGCAGGGAATCCGCCCCGACATGGACGTGGTGGAAAACGGCGCCTACCTGCGCCGCCTGCTGATGTACCGCGGCGAGCTTTCGCCGGACTCGCTGTTGGCGCCCGGTTCCGCCGACGCGCTCACGCTGGCCACGCAGGGGTACGGCGTGGGCAACTGGTACCTGTACAACGGCCGCCCCGACCAGGCCGAGGAAATCTTCTGGCGCATCACCTCGGCGGAAAACTGGGCTCCCTTCGGCTACATCGCCGCGGAGGCCGACCTTCGCCGCATCCTGCGCCGCCGCGGAGAACGGTAGGCGCGCACCCTTTCCGGCACTCCCGGGCTTCGTGCTGAAGCCCATCCATCATCATCGCACAAAGGACCCGACCCAATGCGTGTTTCCACACGGATCGCCCTCGCCGCCGCGCCGCTGCTCGTCATCGGCCTTGCCGCCAACGCACCCGCGCGCGAAGTGGCGCCGGTTCCCGCCATCGCCGCGCCCGCCGCGCCGGTAACCTGGCGCATCGACGCGTCGCATTCCGAACTGTCGTTCCGCATCCGCCACCTGGTGAGCCGGGTGAACGGCGGCTTCAACCAGTGGAGCGGCACCATCGTGGCGGACCCGGCCAGCCTGGCCGGCGGCTCGGTGCAGGTGGACATTCAGACCGCCAGCATCGACACCAACAACGAGCGCCGCGACACGCACCTGAAGTCCGCCGACTTCTTTGACGCGCCCAACCACCCGGTCATCACCTTTCGCAGCACGCGGGTGACGATGGACGGCCGCGACCTGCGCGTGGCGGGAAATCTGACGATCCGCGGCACCACCAAGCCGGTGGTGCTCACCGGCCGCATGCTGGAGGTGGCGGGCGCGCCCGGCCGCCGCCGCATCGGCTTCGAGGCGCAGACCACGATCAACCGCATGGACTACGGCGTCAGCTGGAACCGCGCGGCCGAGGGCGGCGGCGTGACGCTGGGGGACGAGGTCACCATCAACATCGCGGTAGAAGCGGTGGAGCAGGCCGCCGCGTCCTGATCCGCGGATGACAGGCGGACCGGGAGCGCTGTTCACCATCGGCCACAGCACGCGGACGATCGGTGAGTTCGTCGCGCTGCTGGCGGCAAACGGAGTGGAACTGCTGGTGGATGTGCGGCGCTTTCCCGGCTCGCGGCGCCACCCGCAGTTCGGCTCCGAGGCGCTGGCCGGATCGCTGCGCGAGGCGGGGATGGACTACCGCCACGCGGAGGCGCTGGGCGGGCGGCGGCGCGCCGAGGCGGGCGCGGCGCCATCGCCCAACACGGCGTGGCGCAACGACGCCTTTCGCGCCTACGCCGATTACATGGCGACGGCGCCCTTCCGCGCGGAGATCGACCGGCTGCTGGCGGATTCAGAGTCGCGGCGCGTGGTGATCATGTGCGCGGAGGCGGTGCCCTGGCGGTGCCACCGCCGGCTGATTACGGATGCGCTGCTGGCGCGCGGGGCGGAGGTGAGCGACATCGTGAGCCTGGCCGCGCCCGCGCCGGCGCGGATGTCGGCGGGGGCGGTGGTGCAGGCGGACGGAACGATCGTCTACCCGGCCACGCCCCAGGCGGACCTGTTCGGCGGATGAGGAGCGCCGGGCGCTGATCTTGCGGGTTCCCGGGCGGGACGCGCCGGTGAGGCGGCCCTAGCCGTGCCGCGGAGGCACGGCGTTTCTACGTCATGAGATCGTTTTCGGACTCCGCATGCCAAGGACCATACTTCTCGCCGACGATCACGAGGACAACCGGATCGCGCTCACCGCCGTGCTGGAGCGCGACGGATACAACGCGCTGGAGGCCGCGGACGGGCGCGAGGCGGTGGACAAGGTGCGCGAGCACATGCCGGATCTGGTGCTGATGGATCTGGCGATGCCGGTGATGGACGGGCGCGCGGCCATGCTGGAGCTTCGCGCGGATCCGCGCACCCGCGACGTTCCCATCGTGCTGCTGACGGCGATGGCGCTGTCGGTGGACCGGGACCGGATCATCGCGGAGGGGTTCGACGGGCTGCTGATCAAGCCCTGCCTGCCGCCGCACCTGCTGCAGGAGGTGCGGCGGCTCGTCGGGCCGCCGGAGGACGCGGAGGGGTGATCGGCTGGATCGCGGTTTTATCGAAGATGTGAAACAGAAAGCGCCCTGCCGGGAGTTGACGGCGGGGCGCTTTCTCATGCATCAAGGCGGCCCCCACCCGGGCCGGCACCACCGGCCCACCCTCCCCCAAAAAAGAATGGGGGAGGGTTGGGGGCGGGCGGATGGTTCGGGGTGAATCTGAGAGTGCCGGGCGTGAGCGGAGTGGGTTGAGCGAATGAATCCGCCGCTCCAACAGCGGTAACCCCCGACACGACGCCCACAGGCGCCGTTCGGGGCTTCAACTGCATCGTGGGACGACGGTCAACGCCGCGGAAGCGGTCCGCGGCGGCGGACATCGTGTTGTTCAAGGCGCGGTTCCAACCGCCGGGCGACAGCGGCCGGCGTGCACCGATGTTCGCCCTCGCGCTGAGGTCTCCCTTCCCCCAGGGTTTTTGGGGGAAGGGCCGGGGATGGGGGCCCCTCTCCGCATGCGCCGATGTTGGAGTTCGCGCCCAACCTGCTGTGGGGGTGTGGCCTACCCGTTGACCCGTGGCCGCCCCTCATCTCACCCCCGCGCCCCCTTCCGTTACCCCCCGCGTCCTCCGCGTGAAACGGTTTTCGTGGCCGCCCGTACGGAGCCGCAGATGCGCAACGGAGCGTCCGTTGCACCCGCGGTCCCGAAGACGCGGAAGGCGCCACGAAGTGTCCGGCCCGGATCTGGCGGGAACCGATGGCCCACTTGGCTTTACAAGGGGCATCGGCCGCCACGCATCGTGGCGCGCCGGATCGTGGCACCCCGGCGCGCCCCGCGCGGCCGGATACCCGTTCATCCGACAATCATGCGCGACTCCCTGATCACCCGCACGGCGGCGCTGGCGCTGGCCGCCGCGACCGCCGCCTGCGCCACTGTGCAGAACAGCAACGACATCTCCGCCGACGCACCCGCTGCCTCGGCCCCCGCGCCCGCGCGCGGCAGCAACCCGCTGCTGGCCCCGTGGACCGGCCCGTACGGCGGCGTTCCGCCCTTTAACCAGGTGCGCATCGCCGACTTCCAGCCCGCCATGGAGGCCGCCATGGCCGAGCAGCTGGCGGAAATCGAGCGGATCGCCTCCAATCCGGCGGCGCCCACGTTCGAGAACACCATCGCCGCCATGGAGCGCGCCGGCCGCACGCTGGACCGCGTGAGCACGGTGTACGGCGTGTGGAGCAGCACCATGAACGGCCCGGAGTTCCAGGCCGTGGAGCGCGAGATGGCGCCGCGCCTGGCCGCGTTCAGCGACCAGATCACCGGCAACGAGGCGCTCTTCCGGCGCATTGAGGCCGTCTACAACTCGCCCGACAAGGCGCGCCTCACGCCGGAGCAGCAGCGGCTTGCCTGGCTGCGCTACACCGACTTCGTGCGCTCCGGCGCGCGGCTGCGCGGCGCGCAGAAGGCGCGGCTTTCCGAGATCAACCAGGCGCTGGCCGGGCTGTACACCAAGTTCAGCCAGAACGTGCTCAAGGACGAGAGCGAGCAGACGCTGGTCATCGACAGCGAAGCACAGCTCGCCGGGCTTCCCCAGTCGCTGCGCGCCGCCGCCGCCGCCGAGGCCACCAGCCGCGGGATGACGGGCAAGTGGGTGATCAGCAACACCCGCTCATCCATCGACCCGTTCCTGACGTATTCCGAGAACCGCGGCCTGCGCGAGCGCGCGTGGCGCATGTTCGTGGACCGCGGCGACAAGGGCGAAACGGACAACAACGCCACTATCTCCCAGATCCTGAAGCTGCGGGTGGAGCGCGCCAACCTGCTGGGCTATCCCACGCACGCGCACTGGCGGCTTGAGAATGCCATGGCCAAGACGCCGGAAAACTCCATGCAGCTGATGGAAGCGGTGTGGACGCCGGCCGTGGCGCGCGTGCGGCAGGAAGTGGCCGACATGCAGGCCGTGGCCAACGCCGAGCGCGCCAACATCACCATCGAGCCGTGGGACTACCGGTTCTACGCCGAAAAGGTGCGCAAGGCCAAGTACGACCTGGACCAGAACGAGGTCAAGCCGTACCTGCAGCTCGACAAGCTGCGCGAGGGGATGTTCTGGGTGGCCGGCGAGCTGTTCGGCTTTCAGTTCACGCCGGTGACGGACGTTCCCGTCTATCATCCCGACGTGACGGTGTACCGGGTGACGGACCGGGCCAGCGGCCGGCAGATCGGCGTGTGGTACTTTGATCCGTACGCCCGGCAGGGCAAGCGTTCCGGCGCGTGGATGAATGCGTACCGCAATCAGGAGCGGTTCGACGGCGAAGTCACCACCATCGTCAGCAACAACAGCAACTTCGTAAAGGGAAGCGCCGGCGAGCCCGTCCTGATCTCGTGGGACGACGCGACCACGCTGTTCCACGAGTTCGGGCACGCGCTGCACGGGCTTTCGAGCAACGTCAATTATCCCACGCTGTCGGGAACCGCTGTGTCGCGCGACTACGTGGAGTTCCCGTCGCAGCTGCTGGAGCGCTGGCTGAGCACGCCGCAGGTGCTGAACCGCTTTGCGCTGCACTACCAGACCGGCGCGCCCATTCCGCAGGCGCTGGTGGACCGCATCAAGCAGGCGGGCACGTTCAACCAGGGCTTCGCCACGGTGGAATACCTGTCGAGCGCGCTGATTGACATGAAGCTGCACCTGGCCGGAAACGCGGACATCGACCCGCGCGCGTTCGAGCGCGAGACGCTGGCGCAGCTGGGGATGCCGCGCGAGATCGTGATGCGCCACCGCACGCCGCAGTTCGGGCACGTGTTCAGCAGCGACGGGTATTCGGCCGGCTACTACAGCTACCTGTGGAGCGACGTGCTGAGCGCCGACGCGGCCGAGGCGTTCGCCGAGGCGCCGGGCGGGTACTACGATCCCGAGGTCGCGCGGCGGCTGCGGGAGTACGTGTTCCAGGTGGGGAACACGGTGGACCCGGCGGAGGCGTACCGTGCGTTCCGCGGGCGCGATCCCAGCGTGGACGCGCTCATGCGCCGCCGCGGCTTCCCGACCACGTCGGCTCCCGCCGCGCGCCCCTGACCGCGCGAGGGTGGATGAGCGGCATCGTTTCCGCCGATGAAGGACGTTGACTTCGGTCGATGAACCGCGGCGGTTCCGGTGGATGAGCGGCGGCCGGCGATCCTCGTGATCGCCGGCCGTCTCTCAATCACGACGGATGATGCGATGGATCACATCCGTTGATCCGCCGAGCGCAAGGCCGCCGCCGATCCCCGGCACGAGAGCGGATGAATCCGCCGCTCCAGAAGCGGTAAGCCCCGACAACGGCCGCTGGCGCGTCCGGTTCGGGGCTTCAACTGCATGGAATCGCCACCTGCGCCGCGGTGTGCTTTCGTGGTTAGGTCTCCCTTTCTCCCGCGGAGCGGGGGAGAGGGCCGGGGAGAGGGGGCCCTTTCCGGCGAGCGGTCCCATCCGAAGCACACCGGTTTCAGTTCCTCGGCCCTTGAGACTAACCGGATCATGGTTCCGGGGTACGGATCTGGTATTCCGACGAAGTTCTTTCAATCGAGGATGCTGCTGGTGTCGTCTTCTGACACCCAGTGCGCGTCCGTGTCCGAAATAGAAAGCGTGTGTTCGCTCGATGAAGAAGGCAATCCTGATTCTGGGTCTCTGGGACGGCCTGTGCTGGCTGATTCTGGGAAGCATTCTCGCTCCGGTGACACCCGGCGGATGGCTGGCGATCCTGGTGGTGGCGCTCATGCTGTTTCTGCCGATCATCGGTTTTGTGAAGCGGATGACATCGGGCGGGTACCCGTCGGTGTTCACCCGCGTGTGGGTGATGCGGCCGTTCTGGTACGGGCAGCTGTTCCTCCCTTTTCTCGCCATCGCCGCGCTCGTGGGACTGGTCGCCGGGCTGCCGTTCGGCGCCGCGCAGGTGTCGGGGCGATGGGCGGTGGCCGGCCTCGGCGCGCTCCTGCTGGTCCTGTCCGTCTGGGGATACATCGGCACGCGGCGGCTGGTGTTGCGGCCGCTGGACATCCGCATCGACGGACTTCCAGAGGGGCTGGACGGGATGCGGATTGTGCAGCTTTCCGATCTGCACGTGGGCCCGCACACGCCGCGGCGGCACCTGGCGCGCATCCGCGACGCGGTGCACAACGCCCGCCCGGACGTGATCGTGCTCACGGGCGATCAGGTGGACGACTACGCGCGCGACGTGGAGCCGCTGGGCGCCGCGCTGGGCGGATTGTCGGCGCCGATGGGCGTGTTCGCGATTGCGGGCAACCACGACGTGTACGCGGGATGGAGCGCCGTGCGCGCGGGGATGGAGCGGCTGGGCTGGCGCGTGCTCGTGAACGACGCCGTGCCGATGGAGCGGAACGGAAGCCGGTTCTGGATGGGCGGCACCGGCGATCCCGCGGGCCGCGGCGGGTTCGGCGTCGCGGCGGGGGAGGTCGCGCCGGACGTGGAGCGGACGCTCGCGCGGGTGCCGGCGGACGCGTTCACGGTGGTGCTGGCGCACAATCCCGCGCTGTGGCCGCAACTGGCGGCGCGCGGCGTGGACCTGACGCTCAGCGGGCATACGCACTACGGGCAGCTCGCCATCCCGCGGCTGCGGTGGAGCGTGGCGTCAGTCTTTCTGGAGCACGCGATGGGGCTGTACCGCAGTGGCGGTTCGGTGCTGTACATCAACCCGGGCACCAACTACTGGGGAATCCCGTTCCGCGTCGGCACGCCGCCGGAGGTTACGGTGGTGACGCTGCGGCGGGGCGGCTGATCGGGCGCACGTCGCCGAGTTCAGGGCGGCCCCCACCCGGGCCGGCACCACCGGCCCACCCTCCCCCAAAAAAGACTGAGGGAGGGTTGGGGCGGGGCGGACAGATCGGTGAGGAAGGTGGAACCGGGCGTGGGCTCGAAGTGGGTTGAGCGAATGAATCCGCCGCTCAAACAGCGGTAAGCCCCGACTCGCGGCCGCTATCGCGTCCACGATCGGGGCTTCAACTGCGTTCACTGACAAGGACGGCGACGCGCGACAAACCGTCCGCCGCGCCGAACGGCTCCCCCTCTCCCGCTTGCGGGAGAGGGGGCTGGGGGGTGAGGGCAGCCTCGGCATGCGCCTCAACCATCTGAACCGCGCGCCCTTCCGTTCCGCCTCGTTCGACCTCCGTCCACGCGAAAACGGCCGGCCCTGAACCAGGGCCGGCCGTTCGTCATCCATCCACCCACCCGGCGATTACTCCGCCGTGGCGGGAAGCGCGAGGTCGCCCACGTAGTAGGCGATCACGGTGCGCTGAAGCAGCAGGGCGTTTCGGGCGGTGACCACCGCGCTCGCCGCCTCCACCTGCAGCGCCCGCGCCTGCGTCACCTCAAGCAGCGCCGCCGCGCCCACGCGGTACCGCTCGCGCGACGCGTCCAGCGCCCGCTGCGCCGCTTCCAGCTGCGCCTGCGCGGCCTCCAGCTGCGCGCCGGCGGCCTGGTGGTCCAGGTACGCGCGCCGCACCTCTACCGCCACGTTGTTGCGCTGGGTTTCCAGCGCGATCCGCGCGTTGTCCACCACCAGGTTCGCCCGCTGCGTGGCGGCGGAGGTGGCGCCGCGGTCAAACAGCGGCAGCGACACGCCGATGGACACCGATCCGCCGCGACGGTCGTTCAACTGGTCGAACAGCGCCGCGTCGTTGGCGCTGGTGAACGCCGTGTTGTATCCCGCACTGACGGAAACCGTGGGCAGCGTTCCCGCCTTGGCGGCGCGCACGCCTTGCTGCGCGGCCGCCTCTTCCCGCTGGAGCGCAGCGAGGTCCACGCGGCTGGCCAGCGCCCGGTTCACCAGCGAATCCAGCGACAGGTTCGCCGCGGGAACGATGCGGTCCGTGTCGCCAACGGTGAACTCGTACGCGCCGCGCGCATCCAGCTGCAGCGCCTGCACCAAGTCCGTCTTGCCCAGCTCCACGTCGCGCTGCGCCTGCACCAGCTGCGCGCGGGACGCCGCCACGCTCGCCTGCTGCTGGTACAGATCGCTCACCGGCCGGGTGCGCGCGTTCACCATCGCCTGGATCTGCGCCAGCTCCGCCTCGCGCGCGGCCAGATCCTCGCGCCGCACGCGAAGCTGCTCCTGCGCGCTCTGCAGCGCGGTGAAGCCGCTGGCCACCGTGAACACCGCCGTCTGCCGCGCCCGCGTGAGGTCCGCCGTGCTGGCGTCCCGCCCCAGCTCCGCCGCGCGAAGCTGCGCGCTGCGCGCTGAGCCGTCGAACAGCACCAAGCTGCTGCTGATTCCCGCGTTCATCGACTGCGTGGTGCCGAATACGCCGCCCGTGGACCCGTTGTCCACGCTGGTGCCGCCCAGACTCTGCGCGCCACTGGTGGTCAACTGCAGGCTGGGAAGAAACTGCTGCCGGCTCTGCCGCACGGTGGCGGCATCCGCGGAAACCGCGTTCTGCGCCAGCCGCACGCCCGCGCTCTGCTCCAGCGCCAGCAAAAGCGCTTCGCCGTATCCGATGGTGCGCGGCGCCGCGGTCTGTGCGGCGGCCGGCACGGCGCCCAGCAGCGCCGCCATCGCCAAAGTCCGTCCAATCGTCTTCATCATCAACCCCTGTATCTGCGGATTACCCGGCGCACTCACTCGTAGCGAAGCGCCTGGATGGGATTCAGCGCCGCGGCCTTGCGGGCCGGGTAGTATCCAAAGAACACCCCTACCGCGGCGGAAAAGCCCACCGCCAGCAGCACCGCGCTCAGCGGCGTGGAGGTCGTCCATCCCGTGAGCCGGGCGAGCAGCGCCGCCCCGCCAAAGCCCACCGCCAGCCCCATCAGCCCGCCCGCCACGCTCATCGCCACGCTCTCCACCAGGAACTGCGTCAGCACGTCGCGGCCGCGGGCGCCGATGGCCATGCGGATGCCGATTTCCCGCGTGCGCTCGGTGACGGAAACCAGCATGATGTTCATGATCCCGATCCCGCCGACGAGCAGCGAGATGCTCGCGATTGCCGCCAGCAGCGAGGACATCACCTTGGTGGTGGAACTCGCGGCTTCGGCGATCTCCGTCTGGTTGCGCACGGTGAAGTCGTCCGGGTTGTCGCCCAGGCGGTGCGCCTCGCGCATCAGCGTCGACAGCTCCTCCTGCGCGGCGGCCATGTCGTCGGCCGTGGCCGCGCTGGCCACGATCTGCCCGATGCGCACGTTGCCGCTCAGCCGCGTCCGCGCTGTCGTATAAGGCATGAGGATCACATCGTCCTGGTCCTGCCCGCCCGCGTTCTGCCCCTTGCCCGCCAGCACGCCGACGACGGAAAACGGTACGCGGCCGATCTGCACCTGCTCGCCCACCGGGTCCGTGCCGGGGAACAGGTTGTCCGCGACCGTCTTGCCGAGGACCGCCACTTTCCGCGATCCGCGCACGTCCGATTCGCTGAACAGTTCGCCGCTGCTCACCGTCCAGTCGCGGATCTCCGCGAAGTCCGTCGACACGCCGTTGATCATCGTGCGCCAGTTGCCTTCGCCGCCGATGACCTGCGTGCGCGTGCTGACGACGGGGGACACGCCGGCCAGCAGCGTGGCGTCGCGCTTGAGCGCTTCGGCGTCTTCCACCGTCAAGCGGCTGAACGTGCCCGCGCCCTGGCTGGCGCCGCCCGCCGTGGCCGAGCCCGGCATGACGATCAACAGGTTGGTCCCCAGGCTGCCGATGCTGTTCTTGATCTGCTCCTGCGCGCCGTTGCCGACCGCAACCATGATGATGACCGCGCCCACGCCGATGACGATGCCCAGCATCGTCAGGAGCGTGCGCATCTTGTTCTTGACGATGCTCTGCCCGGCCACCTTTACCAGTTGCCGCGTCTTCATGCCGCCTCCCGGTACTCCGCGGCCGCGTCCATCGCGGCCAGATCGTCCGCGGCGCGCCGGCGGTCATCAACCGGATGATCGCGAAGAATGCGGCCGTCGCGCACTTCCACCACGCGCCGGGCGTACTGCGCTACCTCCGGCTCGTGCGTCACGAGGACGATGGTAACGCCCTCGTCATTCAATTCCTGGAACAGCGCCATGATCTCGATCGTGGTGCGGCTGTCCAGGTTGCCCGTCGGTTCATCCGCCAGCAGCAGCGTGGGCTGCGTCACCAGCGCACGGGCGATGGCCACGCGCTGCTGCTGGCCGCCGCTCAGTTCGCTGGGCTCGTGGTCCAGCCGCCCGCCGAGTCCGACCCGCTCCAGCGCGGCGGCGGCCATGGCGCGGGTGCCCTTCCACCGGCCGCGGCGGTCGTACAGCAGCGGCAGCTCCACGTTGTCCAGCGCGCTCGTCCGCGCGAGCAGGTTGAAGCCCTGAAAGACAAAGCCCAGCTTCTGGTTGCGCAGGTCCGCCAGGCTGTCCCTGCCCAGGCTTTCCACACGGATGCCGTCAAGCGTGTAGCTGCCGCCCGTGGGCACGTCCAGGCACCCCAGCGTGTTCATCAGCGTGCTCTTGCCGCTGCCGGATGAGCCCATGATGGCGATCATCTCGCCCGGCATGACGGTCAGGTCCACGCCGCGCAGGGCGGCCACTTCCGTCTTTCCCGTCCGGTACACGCGCTGCACGTTGGCCAGTTCGATGACCGGCCTGTTTTCTGTCGATGACATGATGCGCCTCTCTCAGAAGCCGGGGCCGCCGGGCCCGCGCATGCCGGCGGGGCGCTGCGGCTGCAGCGGATTGGTGCTGGCCGATGACGATCCCGAAGCGGATTCGGTCTGCGCCTGGCCCACGATCACCTGCATTCCCGGCTGAATGCCCTCCCCCTTGACCGCGGTGCGCTGCCCGTCGGACAGACCCGGCGTCACGCGGATGCGGGACAGCTTGCCCTGCGCGTCCACCGTCCAAAGCGCGCGTCCGGCGCCGCCGCGAGCCGCGCCCGCCGTCCGCCCCGCGCCCGCCGCGCGTGCTCCCGTGCCGGCGGAACGTGCCGCCGCGCCGCCGGAGCGGGCCGCGGCGCTGTCTGCGCGGGGGATGGTGACGCCGGCCTTCTCCAACTCCTCGGCAGATGGCCGGAAGCGGAGGGCGGCGTTGGGGACCGTGAGCGCGTTCTGCTCGGCCGCCGTCTGGAATTCCACCGTCGCCGTCATTCCGGGCAGGAGCGAGCCGTCCGCGTTGTCCACCGAGACGACGGCGGTGTAGCTGACCACGTTTTCCGTCGTGGTGCTCTGCAGGCGAACCTGCCGCACGGTGCCGCTGAACGTCCGCTCGCCGAACGACTGCACGGTGAAGCTCACCGGCTGGCCGTCGTGAATCTGCCCGATGTCGCTTTCATCGACGGCGGCCAGGATCTGCATCTCGCTCAGGTCGTTGGCGATCAGGAAGAGCTGCGGCGCGCTCAGGCTGGCGGCAACCGTCTGGCCCACGTCCACGTTGCGCTCCACGACGACGCCGTCGATGGGAGCGTAGATGGCGGTATACGACAGGTTCTGCCGCGCGCGGTCCAGCGCCACCTGGGCGCTGCGCACGTTGGCGCGCGCCACCGAGTAGGCGGACTGCAGCGCGCCGAACTCCGTCGCGGTGACGATGCGCGCGTCGTAGAGCGGCTTGTTGCGCTCTACTTCCTGGCTGGCCTGCTCGTACTGCGCCTGCGAGCGGGCCAGTCCGGCCTGCGCTTCGGCCACGGCCTGCTCCTGCAGGGTGGGGTCGATGCGGGCCAGAAGCTGTCCCTTGCGGACGCGGTCGTTGTAGTCGACCAGGATCTCGGTGACCTTGCCGGATGCCTGGGTGCCCACCTGCACGGTCGTCACGGCGCTGAGCGCGCCGGTGGCGGAAACGGTGGATCGCACGTCGCCGCGTTCCACGGCGGCGAGGCGGTAGGCCGGCGTTTCGCTGGCGTCCGCCTGCTGAAAGAACCAGAGTCCTCCGGCTCCCGCCACGGTCGCCGCGATCGCGGCTGCGTTTCTGATCTTGCGGTTCATCGACGTGTCCTCCCCCTCGCGGGGCTGGCTGATTTCGATCATCTGGTCGCCTGCCGGGTCGCTTTTGGCGGCCTCCGGCGCGACGGTGCATGAAAGATATTCCGCGTACCTAAACCCACGATGAACGGGCGGGAGGTGGAGGGCGATCCGCTGATCGCGGGGCGCGGGAGAATTGGAAGGCGTTGCAGGGTGGAGGTTTGGGCGCGGGTGGCGGAGTTCGCGGGCGGCCCCCACCCGGGCCGGCACCACCGGCCCACCCTCCCCCAAAAAAGACTGGGGGAGGGTTGTCGGGGCGGGCGGAGGGTGCGGTGCGGGAAGCGGAGCGTCGCGTGAGCCGAAGTGGGTTGAGCGAATGAATCCGCCGCTCAAACTGCGGGAACCCCCGACACCGGCCGCTGGCGCGTCCGGTTCGGGGCTTCAACTGCATCGGGGAACAACACCCCGGCAGACCGCGCCGCTAGCCGAACCCGTCCCCGCGCCGAACGGCTCCCCCTCTCCCGCGGAGCGGGTGGAGGGGGTTGGGGGGAGGGGGCCCTCTCCGAACGCGCGTCAAACAGCTGCTTCACGCGGAGTTGCAGTTCTCCCCTCTCCGTGCGGCAGTTTGCACGGGGAGGGGCCGGGGGAGGGGCCTCCCAGCCGTCCGCCGGCACAGCACCATCCAAAGAACACCATTCTGGGGTGTGCTCCCTCTCCCACATCCGTTCGTGGGAGAGGGTCGTCGTGCGCAGCACGCGGGGTGAGGGCCCCAGCTGGCGGCCGCGCCCAAGCTCCGGCCCACACCGAATCCGCCGCGTCCGATCATCCACACGAGACGAAAAGGCGCCCGGCGTGATTCCCACGCCGGGCGCCTGTCGCCGTTCATCCTGATCGCGTTGTTCCGTCAGTCGGCCAGCAGCGAATCCGGCGCTTCTTCGGCGGATTCGGTAACGTAGGCGTGCACGGTGCGGCGCAGCTTCTGAATGCGGTTGCTGGCGTGCGCGTCAAAGGTGCGGTTGGCCAGCAGCACCGCCCAGGTGCCGTGCTCCGGATCCACCCACAGCGACGTTCCCGTGAACCCCGTGTGCCCGAACGCGCGCGGGCTCATGCTCTTTCCCGCCGCGCCCGTACCATCGGCGTTGGGCGTCTCCCATCCCAGTGCACGGTTGTCCGCGCCCGGCTGGCGGCGGGAAAAGGTGTCGATGGTCTCCGGCTTCAGCACGCGGACACCTTCCAGTTCGCCGCCGCCGGCCAGCATTGCCGCGAAGCGCGACAGGTCAGCCACCGTGGAAAACAATCCCGCGTTTCCCGCCACCCCGCCCAGCGCGCGCGCCGTGGGATCGTGCACCTTGCCGCGGACGGGCGTGCCGTCCGCCGTCTGCCAGGAGGGGGCGCAGCGCGCGCAGTCGGCGCCCGGCGCGTAGCCGGTGCTGGCCATCCCCAGCGGGCCATAGACACGGCGCTCCAGCATCTGCTCCACCGGCTCGCCCGCCGCCTTTTCCAGCGCGGCGAACAGCGTCACGAATCCCACGTCGCTGTACTCCACCCGCGTCTCCGGCGCGCGGCGCAGGGGCGTGCGAATGAGCGACGCCAGCTTTTCATCCGCCGTGCTGCCGCGAACGCCCGTGCCCGCCGGGAGTCCGGAAGTGTGCGTCAGCAGGTCGCGGATCGTCACGTCATCCTTGTTGCCGCCCGAAAACTCCGGGAGATAGCGCGACACGGGCGCGTCCAGGTCCAGACGCCCATCCTCGTACAGCAGCATGGCCGCCGTGGTCGTGGCCACCACCTTGGTGAGCGACGCCAGATCGTAGACGGTGCGCTCCGGATCCACCGTGGCGCCCTTCCACGTCGTCGTCCCCACACCCTCGATGAGCGACGTCGTCGCTCCGCGTCCGGCGGCGAGCGCCGCGCCGGGAAACGCACCACGCTTCACTTCGGCGCGCACGGCGTCCACGGCGCGGGTTAGCGGCGCGCGGGCCAGCGGCTTGGCGGCGGGGCGCGGCTTGAGCGTCGCGGCGGTGGCGGCAACCGGTGCGTGCACGGCTACCAGCGGCGCCGCGGCCACCGCCGAGGCGGGTGGCGTCTTCGCCATTGCCAGGATCACCGGGGCGATGCCGGCGACGGCCACTCCCGCGGCGGTGCGCCAGCGGCTCTGGATCGTACGGAGGATGGTGTTCATCCGCTCTCCCTTTCATTTCGCGCGGACGGGCGGCCCTCCCCGTGAAGACCGCCCGCCGCTGGAGTGGAACGCGCGCCGGAGCGCGCGTTGCTCATTCCCGATCAGGACCGCGAGGCGCCGCCCTGACGCTGGCCCTTCTGCCCGCGGGCGCCGCGCTCACCACGCTGGCCACGCTGGGCTTCCATTTCCGCCACGTTGCGGTCGAACTGTGCGCGCTGGTCGGCGGTCAGGATGCCGCGGATGCGCTGCAGGCTCTGCGTGCGGCGCTGCTGCATTTCGGCACGGCGTGCCTCGAACTGCTGGCGCTCCTGCTCGGTAAGCTGGCGGCGCTCTCCGCGCTGCCTCTGCTCGCCGCGCTGACCGTCGGCCTGGGCGCCCCGGGCGGGGCGCTCACCGCGCGCCGGCCGGCCCTCGGCCATGATGGCGCGCACCTGCTCCTGCTGCTGCGCCGTCAGGGTGATGCCCTGAAACAGGCGCTGTCCCGGCCCGCGGCGTTCGGCGCGGTCGCCCTGCTGGTGCCCGCGGCCGTCGTGCTGCTGCTGGGGCTGGGCCGTCTGCGCGGAGGCAGCCTGCGCCGAGGTGGCGGCGGCCAGCGCAAAGGCAAAGCCCATCAGATGATTGCGACGCATGGTTGTGTCTCTCTTCTCTGGGTTGTGGAGAAGGGCGTTGAGGCCCCTCCTCCGGAGTGGCCGCGGGCGGCAGAAGCCGTCCGGCGCCAGTCACGCAATCAACCTAGCGGCGGGTAGCTAACTGCAGGATTAACATGAGGATGAGGGAAAGATTAAGTCGTGGGGAAGCGTGTCTCGCACTGATTCTGCTGATGACGGCCGATGCCGTAGATGAGCATTCGCGGCCCGTCTGACGGCGTCCTCTGGCTGCCGTATTCCGTCACCGGTGGACGTTCGGCTCGACTCCGGCCCTGGCTCCGCCTTCAACCATTCACGTCAGCGTCCGTGCATGTATCTCACGCAACTCAGCAGCGCGGATCAGGATGTCGCGTTCCGCTGCCTCCGCGCGATTTACGAGGGCCCGTTCCTGGACGAGTTCGATTTCCAGACACGCACGGGTGTGGAACGAGGGCGCCTGCCCGCTCTGCTCGAGCGCTGGCCCGCGGCCGACGACATGGATGATGAGGGAGATGACGCGCTGCTGATCAGCAACGCGATGAATGAGATTGCGAACGGTGTGAGGCTGACCGACGAGGAGTGGCGGCGCTGGTTCGGCGATCTGCCGCGCGAAGCCGTCGGAGCATCATTGATGAGATGGAGAGAACTCCGGGATCGCAGTTGAAGCCGCGATCGTCGACGGGGCAGCGGCCGCGAGTCGGGGCTTCGCGATGTTTGAGCGGCGGATTCATCCGCTCAGGGATGCTCGCGATCCACCACAATCTCATCCGCCGAACAGAGCTTTTGCGGGTGCGTCGAAAACCGAACGTTCTATTCCATCGATGGACTTCGGTCCCTACCTGATCGGATCACGCCACGGGGAGCGGCGTCTGCACCGGGATGCGGGCTTCGAAGACGGTGCCGTGCGGACCGGTTTCCGCCAGATCCAGAACGCCGCCGTGCGCCTCCGCGATCCACCGTGCGATGGGCAGCCCCAGACCGGCGCCGCCCTCCGCGCCTGCCGCCCGCGCGCCTGCGCCGCGAAAGAATGGCTCCCACACCCGCTCGCGCGCCGCGTCGGAGATGCCCGGTCCCGTATCCGCCACGCGCAGTACGTAGACGTCGCCGTCACGCCGCGCTTCCACCCGCACCTGATCGCCGATGCGGCCGTGCTTGACCGCGTTCTCCACCAGATTGCGCAGCATGCGCGAAAGCAGGACCTCGTCGCCGTTCAGCGGCAGTTCATCCGCTGTGTCCGCGACCAGCGTTACGTCGCGGGTGGCGGCAAGCGCGCGGTGGGCACGCACCACATCCGCCACCACCTCGGCCAAGTCGGCGTGTCCGGCGCGCAGCGGATACTCGCCGGCCTCCGCGCGGGAGAGGGTGAGCAGATCATCCACAATCCGCCCCAGACGCTCCGATTCGCTCCACACCACGCCCAGCGCCTCGCGATACTCTGCCGCGGGCCGCTCGCCGCTGAGCGCCAGTTCCGTCTCCGCGCGCACCACGGCCACGGGGGTTCGCAGCTCGTGCGCGGCCTCAGCCATGAAGCGGCGCTGCTGCGCAAAAGCCGCCTGCAGGCGGTCAAGCAGATCGTTCAGCACGCGGGCCAGCGCGCCCAGTTCGTCGCGCGGATTGCCGGTGGGCAGGCGCTCGCCCAGCCGCTCCGCGCCAATGCGGGCCGCCTGCCGCGTCATGTCGCCAATGGGGGCCAGGCTGCGGCGCACCAGCAGCGAGCCGGGAACCACGGCGATCAGCAGCGTCACCCCAACCGCCAGCGCGAGCGCAAGACGGGCCTGCTCCCGCAGCAGCTGCTCCTGCCGAGTGGACGCAATGACCGCCAGCACGGAGCCGTCGCCGCGCCGCAGGGGCCGCGCGCCCACGCGCACCGGCGAGTCGCCCGGCCGCAGCCGCATGACGCGGCTCGCGGGACCGGCAACGCGGGGGCGGTCGTCCGGAGATGGTCCGCGGTCCGCCCGTTCCGAGGGGCCCCGCCCGGCGTCTGAGCTCGGGCCGTCCCTTCCGCTTCCCGCCACGCGCGGCCCCGTGTCTTCCCGTGCGAAAAGGGTGTCGTAGCGGCTCCGACCCGCGCGGCGGATAGCCGTGTCCATTCGGGTGAATTCGGCCGAATCCGGCCGCGGGGAACGGGGGCGCGCGTCCGCGCCGGCCGGCTGCGACGGGCGCCGGCTGACGGGAACGTCACGGAGCGGCGGTACGGCGGCGAACACCTCTTCCGCCACCGGCGGCCCGAACGGCGGCGGGTCCGACGCCGCCAGCACGCGTCCGTCCGGCGCGTACAGCACCACGCGCCGGTCCGGCGCGCGAAAGCGGCGGACGGCGTTTTCCAGCCCGCGCTCGCCGCGGCCGCCGGTGGCCAGCACGGCGCCGCCCGTCTCGATCAGCGACGCCGTGGCGCGCGCGGTGGCCAGGCGGTCCAGCAGGGTGTAGGTGGCGACCGCCATGGCGACGAGCGCGATGGCGAGAATGGCCGCGTACCACAGGGTCAGCCGCAGCCGGATGGAATCAACCCGGATCGCCATCTGCCTCCTGCGAAAGCACATAGCCCGCGCCGCGCCGCGTGTGGATCAGCGGCGGCGCGCCCTCCGCATCCACTTTGCGCCGCAGACGGTTGATGTAGACCTCGATCAGGTTGGACGCCGGATCGTACCGCTCGTCCCACACCTTGTCGCTGATCTCCGCGCGGCCTACGACTTTGCCCTCGTTGCGGACCAGGTACTCCAGCAGCGCGTATTCCTTTGCGGTCAGCGGGATGGCGCGCCCGCCGCGGACGGCCTTCTGCGCATTGCCATCCAGTTCCAGATCCGCCACCCGCAGCACATCCGGCGTCAGACTCTCGCCGCGGCGCAGCAGGGCGCGCAGGCGGGCGCGCAACTCGCCCAGGGCAAAGGGTTTGACGAGATAGTCGTCGGCCCCCAGCTCCAGCCCGTGGATGCGGTCTTCCACCCCGTCGCGCGCGGTCAGAATCAGCACGCGGGCAGCGTTCCCCCGCTCGCGAAGGCGGCGCAGGACCTCGAATCCGTCCGGCTCGGGGATGCCGATGTCCAGCACGATGGCGTCGTACGGATTGACGTTGGCCAGAAAGATGGCGTCCTTGCCGGTTCCGGCCACGTCCACCGCAAACGCGCTTTCGCGCAGGTAGCGCTCTACCGCGCTCGCCAGGCGGGCCTCGTCTTCCACCAGCAGAATGCGCATCGGCCGCGAATCAGAGTGTGGGGATCGTGGATGACGACGGACTCGCAAGGGTGACACCACTCGCGCCCGTGTCCGAAATCGATGGTCCGCCGGTCCGCTTTGCGACGCGTCCGTCACTTGCGCGCGGCGGGAACGGGCGCGAAGCTGAACCGTGCAGCCCGCCAATCTACCCAGCCGTACATGAACTGATGATGAACAGCATGGCCGCCCGTTCCGCCGCCGCGATTCTGCTGCTTTCCGCCACCGCGTGCGGATCGCCACAGCCCGGGCGCGTGACGGGAACGGCGTTCGTGGCGCAGAGCGCGGGCAACGACGTGAGCCTGGCGAACCTGCCCGTGCACCTGGTGCAGGACATGGAAAAGACAGAGCTGGATACGCTGCTGTCGCGCGCGTGTCCGTTCAAGGGAGCCGCCGCCGCGCCGCCCACGGCAGAGGAGGTCGCGCGGGCCTGGGCGGAGCGCGCCCGCATCCTGGGCGCGCGGAGAAAGCAGACGGTGCGCACGGATGCGCAGGCGCGCTTTGTCATGGACAGCGTGCCCGCCGGGCGCTACCGCGTGTGGGCCGACACGGTGGTGGGCGAGGACCGCTGGGCGTGGCTGGAAGAGGTAGAGGTGGAGGGCGGCGATTCCGTGCAGGTGGAGCTGAGCAACGCCAATCCCGATGAAAATCCGTTCCGCTGCCGCTACTGATCCGCGCGATGGGCTATCGGATGATGACACGGCTGCGTGTCGCGGTGATCGCCGCCGCCCTTGTCTGCGCGGCGTGCGGCGGTACGGGCGATGACGTGACGGGAACGTACATGCTGGACCAGACCGGCGGCGCCGGATGCGTGCTGGGCGCACGCGCGGAGGCAAAGGTGGCGGATCTGGTGCTGCAGTGCACGGCGGCGGGCGCGTGGGGTTCGCAGGGGACGGTGACGGGGACCGCCGCTTTGGACGACGGCGAGGCCGTGTACACGACAGCCGCTTTCGGACACGCGTGCGAGATCCGCATCCGCTTCCGCGGTTCGCGGGCCGTCGTTTCGCAGGCCGGTTCCGCACAGGACTGCGGCATGCCCGCGGGGGTGGCAGCCGCGGGCACGTATCGCCGCACCAGCCGCGATGCGTGGCGCGGTCCACTCCAATGACGCCACCCGCTCCACGGACTTCGGCGTAAGCGGCGCACACCGAATCCGCCACCGACGTCAGCGAGGGCGCGCCGGCGCGAGACCTGTCGAAACACACCCCATCTTTCGCCACAGTCCGCGCAGGCGGACTTCGCGCCGTTGTTGCCGCGACTTCAGTCGCCCCAGCCGGGCCTCGCTGAAAGCCCGGCATTCCTTCCCGCCACATCCTCAGGCCCGATGCTGATCGCCCACATCCCCGCGGGATACCTGACCACGCGCGGGCTGCTGCGCCGCTTCGCCGTGCCGGACGGTGCGCAGATGCGGATTCTGCTGCTCGGTGTGGCGGCAAGCGTGCTGCCGGATCTGGATCTGTTCTGGTGGCACTTCGTGGATCACCGGCGGCAGGTGCACCACGCCTATCTGACGCACATTCCGCTTGCGTGGATCGCCGTGTTCGCGCTCGGCGCTCTGGTCCTGATGCTCATCCGGGCACGCCGGGAGGCGTGGATCGCGGGCGCGGTGGTGGCGGCGAACGTGATGATCCACCTGATTCTGGATACTACGGCAGGCGGAATCCGGTGGGCGTGGCCGTTCTCCCAGCACGAATTCGCGCTTAGCCATCCGCCCGCCGCGCACGGCGCCTGGATCTACAACTTCGTGCTGCACTGGACGTTCGGCCTGGAGATCCTCATCACCATCGCCGCGCTGGTGGTCTGGCTGCGGGCGAGGAATCGGCGCACGGCCGGGTTCGCGCCGTCCTGAGCGAACAGGCCCTCAAACGGTGGAGAGGCCCTGGGGGTTCGCCGCCGCCGAGTTTCGGAATCCGCCATCGACGGAACAGAAAACGGGTCCCGGCATGGTGCCGGGACCCGTTCAGTTTCCGTCAGACGAGCGTTACTCCGGCTCGGCCGGGGCCGCCTGCGTGCGGTAGTGGTGCGCCAGGCGGAGGGCTTCTTCCGTCAGGCTCTTGGTGTACACGCGGGCAGAATCCGGCCCGTAGTTGCGGATCATCAGCTGCACGGCGGATTCACCCAGCACCTGCGCCACCGCGGCCGGGTTGATCTTTTCTTCCCGAAAGGTCTTCATCGTGTCCAGCATGATCTTGCGGGCCGCGTGCAGGTGCCGCTCGACCTCCGCCCTCTGCTCCTGATCCATCCGTGTTCCTCTCCCGGCCAGTTCGCCGACGACTTCTGTTTACACCCGCGGTGCGCCAAACTAATCGCCCCACCGGCCGCGGGGCAACGCGCCGCGTCCGCGATCAATCCCTCGTGTCCCGCGCCGCGCCGTACGGATCCCGTCAAAAGCGCGTCGCGGAGAGCTGCAGGTCCGCGCGGGTCCACACGGAGGCGAAGCGGGCGCGGGCAGCGTCCGCCTCTTCCGTGCGGCCCGCGGCGCGAAGTGCACGTTCCAGCCCCCACAGGCTCCATCCGTTCCCGGGGCGGTCCGCCACTGCGTCCGTGTAGACGCGCGCGGCCTCATCCGCCTGCCCCGCATCCAGAAGCGCCGCGCCCAGCCAGTCGCGGGCGGCAAAGGGGAGCGGTTCCGGCTCGTCGTACACCAGCTGGTCTTCCAGCGCGACCGCGGCGCGAAAGGCGGTGATCGCCTCGTCTGCGCGTCCGGCGGAGCGCTCCATCTCCCCGCGCAGGATGTTGCTCACCACGCCCAGCAGGCGCGCGGGCGTATGCTGGCGCACCACCATGGTCTGCGGCGTGTTCGTGGCCAGCGAGTCCACCCGCGCAAGGTAGAGGGCGGCACTGTCCGCGCGCCCACCGCGAAGGTGCGCGTAGCCGCGCCCGAACGCCCACAGGCCGCGGTGCACCGGGTGCGTGGGCGCGGCGGTGAGCGCCAGCGCGTCGTCCCAGCGCCCGAATCGCACGGCCATCAGCGCCTGGAGCGACGCACCGTCGCCCTCCGGAACGAGTTCCGCGAATCCGTTTGACGCCAGCCGCGCGACCGCAGACTGCCCATCCACCGCGGCGGCGTACGCCAGCATCATCTGGTTGTGGGCGGCGTAGACGGAGATTCCGTCCCCCGTGCGCGCGGCGGAATCCGAGCGGACCGCAAGCTGGTTCACCGTCACCGCGTCGCCCCAGCGGCCCACGCGGTTGAACGTGTGTGACGGCATGTGGTTGATGTGGCTCGCCCGCGGCATGGAGGCGGAGAGCAGCTCGCCACACGCCTCGGCCTCGCCCACGCGCGGCGTGGTTTCCGTCGCGTGGATGAAGAGGTGGCAGGCGCCGGGGTGGCCCAGGTCCGCCGCCAGCACGCCCTGGAGCACGTCCAGAATGCGGGTGACGGACGGCTTTTCCAGGCTCCAGATGCCGCGGCGAGGCTCAAGCAGCATCAGCGCTTCGGCGTACATCGTGGCCATCTGCGCGTCATTCGCGAAGCGTGCATGCACGTCCTCCATCGCCTTGGCGTACGCGGAGTCCAGCCGTGCGCGGCCGCCGGCGGGGTGCTCCGGCGCAAAGCGCACCGCCATCGCCTCCGTCAGCGCGCGCTCGGCCGGCGAGCCGCTTTCCGCGGCCAGTGCGCGTGCACGGGCGGCGGCGGCAAAGGCGGCAGGCGCGTCTTCCGCGTCCATGGGGCCGTTCAGGTACGGCGCCAGCGACCACGCCTCGCCCCACCAGCACATGGCGCACGCGGGATCCAGCCGGCGCGCCTGGGCGAACGAGCGATACGCATCGTCCGGGGCAAAGGCGAACATCAGCCGCGTCCCCTGATCGAAGTACGCCTGCGCCTCTTGCGACACCGTGCGCACGGGCCAGTGAAAGGTGCCCAGCGCCTCTCGATGGAGCGTGATCGTGGAATCCGCCACCGGCGGAGCCGCGGGCGCGGCGCCGTGTCCGCCCTCGTGCTGCGCGGGCAGCGCGGCGGGGACGGCGAGCAGGGCGGTCAGAAGCAGGGCGTTGCGGCGCATCGGTCCGGCGGGAAGGGGAGGGAGAAACGCGCGAAGCCGTTGAATCTACACGCGATCCGTGGCGTGGTCCAATCCCTTTGGACGAGGATCGTCGCCGGCACCACATCCGGCGCGGGATGGCACGCGAAAGCCCCGGGTCCGCGGGGACCCGGGGCCTGGCATCGATCACTCAGAAGGCGACGCCGTTCGCGCGCACGCCGGGGGATGACGAGAGAGAGCCGAGCGCGGTGTGCAGCACCCAGCTTCCGGTGGCGCTGGCGTCCGGGCTGCGGTTCATCGACACGCCATCGGTTCCCGCCAGGGACGAGGGATACGCGTAGGTGAATTTGACCACGCCCGAGCCGTCCTTGAGGATCACGGAATCGCCGCTGTTGCCCAGCGCGAGCGTACCGGTGGAGGCGGAAACCGCGTTGGCCAGCCCCACGGGAATCCCCGCCGCCCCGCCGAAGACGACGATCGCCTTCCCCGCGGCGAGCGTGGTGCCGGCGGCAAAGGTGTGCTTCACGCCCGCCGCGTCGCTGAGCGTCCATCCTCCGATGGAGGCGCTGGTTCCGCCCAGGTTCACGATCTCCACGTACTCCGCCGCCGTAGTGCTTCCCGGCTCGTTGGCCATGATCTCGTTCACCGTCACGCTCGCCGGCGTGGACGACGCGGTGATGCTGAACACGCCATCGCTTGCATCCGTCCGCGTGGACACGGAGGCGTCCGTCACGCGCACCTTTGCCGTCGTGGACGTCGTGGAGGGAACCGTCCACGCGTAGCTGCCGGCCGACGCGGGCGTGCTCGCGGTGATGACGCTCCACGTGGAGCCGTTCAGCGTGTACTCCAGCTTGAGGTTCGTGACGCCGGTGGAGGTCCAGGTGATGGAGCGCGCGCTTCCGGCCGCCCAGCTTTCCCCTCCGTTGGGCGCGGTGACGGTCACGCCCGCCGTCGATCCGCCGCCGCTGCCAAAGGTGTAGCGGCTGAGGACGGGATAGTGGTCGCTGGTGGTCGACGCGTAGCTGGAAATGTATGAATCCACCCGGTACACCTGCGCGGAATTCGCGACATAGGTGGCACTCAGGTCGTTGGTGACGAGGTGGTGGTCGATCATGTCGGAATAGCCGGTCGTCGACGCGATTCCCGCCAGCGAGAGGGCGCGCGTGGGGAACAGGTAGTCCGCCGCGTCGCTCACGAAGTTCTGGTACGGCGACGCCTGCCCGGAGGTGATGGAGGTGTCCACGTCGTCATTCCAGTCGCCCACGACAATCACCTTCTGCGTGGGCCAGGTGGTGTCGATGTAGCTCTTGAGCGCCGTGCCCGCGGCCTGCCGGCGAGTCCATCCCGCAAGGTCGTCGAATGCCTTCATGTGCAGCACGATGACGACGATGTCTTCCGTGGCGCCGTTCAGCGTCACGCGCAGGCGGGCCTCCAGCGGGGGGCGGCCGGCGAAGTCCGCGTCGTTGGCGGTCAGAATCACCTTTGCGCCCAGCAGCGTCGCAATGGAGCTGCGGTACAGGATGCCCACCTTCTGCTCGCTCGCGGCGTAATAGGTGGAGCCGTTGGTGACGGTCGACTCGCTCGCCAGCACGCCGCTGTAGCCGGAAAGCTGCGACTCGAGCGTGTTGAACTGCGTCTGGCTCACGATTTCCGCCACGCCCCAGATGTCCAGGTCCGCGCCGCCGATGACGTCTCTGGCGTTGCTCAGCTGCAGCGTTTCGTTCGCGGGCCCGTTGGACGCGTCGCCGAACCACTCGATGTTCCAGCTTCCCACGTCCAGCGTGGACGCCGTACCCTTGGCGGGAATGACGACGCGCGCGGCTCCGTCCGCGGGAACGGCGCGCGGCACACCGGACGGCGTATCGCACGCGGCCAGCGGCGCGCCGAGCAGGCCGGTAAGGAGCAGCAGGGCACGGGGCGAATGGGACAGGCGCATGCGCAACCTCTTGCGGGGCAGGGGGATGGGAAGTGTCGTGCAGCCGCGGCCCGCTGAGGCGGGAGCCGGCGGCCAGCAGTGTGTCAGGAATGGTCGCCTAAGGTAATGCGTGGGCTGGATGCCGGCCAGCATCCTCTCATCCCCGTTCAGATCACCGCGACACCCATCGCTTGAATCACTTTCCTTTTGCGCTTACTCTTGTCCGCTCGCCGCTTTCCTCCTGGTAGCATCAACTTCCCCCTCCGCACGCAATCCACACCGCCAATGGACACGACAACAGAATGCGTGGCGCTGGACGGCCTGGTGGATGCCGTGCGGCGCGGGGCGGAGTATCTGCGCGGCGGCACGCTCGTCCAGGACACGACGGCGGGGCTTCCCAGCGGAGCAGGCGGTGATCGCGTGGCTGGGCGCGGAGGATTCCGCCGGGCTGCGGGCCGTGTCGTACACGCGCGAAACGGCGCTGCGGCACGCCCGAGCGCGCGACCTGGACGCCGCGGGCGAGTGGCTGGTGCAGGCCCGCGAGGCGCTGGCGGCGGCGGAGCTTTCGCCGCGCGGGCGCATGCTGGCGGAGACGATGCACCACGCGGGCGAGGCGTATCTGGCGTACTGCCACGGCCAGTGGGACGCGGCGCTCCGGGAACTGGATGTCGCGCTCGATGTCGCCAACCGGGTCAGCGAGGAGCACGGATTTCCCAACGCGGAGGGGCGGCGGGTGCACCTGTCGCACATCCACCTGCGCGCCCGTGTCGCTTCCGGAGTGGATGCCGAGGGCGCACTGCGGACGGCCGCCGCGCTGTGGAACTACCTGGAGGGCGATGCGGATGCGTGGCCGCTGGCGCAGCTCGGCAGGCCGGCGCCGCCGCTGATTCCGCGCCTGCGCGCCCTTTCGCTCAACGAGATCGTCACCGAACTGGCGCTGCTGCTGGCCCGCGAGCCGGATATGGGCGGCCCCGCGGTGGAACTGCTCGCGCCGCACTTGGCGTGGCCGGAAACGGAAGAAGATCCGTTCGTTTACTGCCGCCGGTGGCTGCAAATGCGCACCGCGCTGCACGCCGGGGACGAGGCGGCGTTCATCCGCACCGCGTCGGAGTTTCTGGAGCGCGTGGACGGCCCGCGCCCGCTGCTCTGGTTCGCCGCGCTGCGCGACGCCCACGGATTCTGCGCCGGCCTTTCGGACGGGCGGGGCGCCGCGGCGGCGGCGGAGATCGCGGCGCTCTCGCCCCCCACGTTCCGCGTTCCCTCCGTCCTCGCGCTTCCCGCCACGCCCGAGCCATCCGACGCGGCACACTGGGCCTGAGCGGAGTCGGTCAGCCAAACGCGCCGTTTCATCGCCCGATCGCGTCTCGCTCCCGCGGAGTGGAACGCGGTGTGCCCGGCATGTATCTTCGGCCAGTGAACGCCATTCATCCCCTTGCCCCCATCATCCGTGAAGCTTCCGCGGCATGCGGCCATTCTGGAAATCGTCCGCACCCATCGTGTTCCGTCACAGGAGGCACTGCGCGAACTGCTGGCCGCGCGGGGCATCGAGGTGGCGCAGGCCACCCTTTCGCGCGACATCCGCAACCTGGGGCTGGTAAAGACGCCGGACGAGCACGGGGGCAGCGGATACGTGGTCCCCGCGGGCGGCCCGGACGTGGGTCCCACCCTCAGCCGCCTGCTCCCCGCGCTGTACGTGGGCGCGGACGGCGTGGGCAACCTGCTCGTCCTCAAGACGCTCGTGGGCGGCGCGCAGCCCATCGCCGTGGCGATTGACGCGGAGGGGTGGTCGGAGATCGTGGGCACCATCGGCGGGGACGACACCATCCTGATCGTGCTGCGCAGCCCCGACCACCGCGACGTCATCGTATCCCGCATCGAAGCCATCGCCGACCGGCGAACGGACAGCGGCTGACGATCATCCACGGAAAAGAAGCGCCTCACGCAGAGCAGCAGAGGCGCAGAGAAGAGAAAAAGGCAGGAGAAAGACTCGATCTTTCTCCTGCCTTTTTCCCGTTTCCGTGTCTTTTCTCTGCTGCTCTGCTGCTCTGCGTGAGATGGTCCGTAACGCCCTCCGCGGCGCGGCATCCGCCCGAAGTCACACTCCTGGAGCGACTTGCAGAGACTGTTACAGGCAAACGGGTTGACGCCCACCCGGATTGTGCATAGTATTCCGTCGTGATGAATAACTATTCTGTCGGACGGATCGGAATCCTCGGAGCGGGCGGATACGCCGGGCGCGAACTGCTGCGCATTCTGGCGGCGCACCCGCGGGCCACCATCGCCTGGGCGACTTCCGAGTCTGAAGCGGGCACCCCGCTCAGCGAACTCGTGCACGGCGCCACGGGCCCGGCGCTGGTGCGCGCGGCGGACGCGGACCTCGCGGCCTGCGACTGCGTCATCAGCTGCCTGCCGCACGGCGAAAGCGCCAAGTGGATGGAGCGGGCGCACGCGGCCGGGGTGCGGGCCATCGACCTTTCCGCCGACCTGCGGGTGCCGGGCGAGGCCACGCCCCAGTGGGCGCGGGAGGCGGTGTACGGCCTTCCCGAGCTGCACCGCGAGCGCATCGCCGGGGCGCGGCTCATCGCCAACCCGGGGTGCTATCCCACGGCGGCGACGCTGGCCCTGGCTCCCCTTTTCCGCCGCGGGCTGACGGCCGGCCCGGTGATCATCAACGCGGCGTCGGGGGTGAGCGGGGCGGGGCGGTCGCCCAAGCGGGAGCTGCTCTTTGCCGAGGTCGCGGAAGGGTTCAGCGCCTACGCGGCGGGGAACATCCACCGGCACCTGGCCGAGATGCGGTCGCAGGCCGCCGCGCTGTCGGAAGGCGCCGCGCCGGACCTCGTCTTTACCCCGCACCTGCTGCCGGTGCGCCGCGGGATCCTGGAGACGATCTACGTACCGCTGCACGTGCCGCTGGCCGGCGACCCCGCGTCGCTCTGGCTGGATGATTATGCAGGCGAGCCCTTCGTCCAGGTGTTTTCCGGCGGACGGCTCCCCTCGCTGGCCGACGTGGTCCAGACCAATCGCGTGGCCATCGGCGTCACCGCCGTCCGCGACGTCTCCTCGCCGATGCTGATCGTGGTCGCCGCCATCGACAATCTGCGCAAGGGCGCGGCGGGGCAGGCCGTACAGAACCTGAACCTGATGTTCGGCTGGCCCGAGACGGAGGCGCTGCTGTGAGGGTGATCAAGGTGGGTGGCAACCTGGCCGAGGACGCCGGGTGGATGAGCGAAGTCGCGCGGGCGGTGGCGGCATCGGGGATCGAGACGGTTCTTGTCCATGGCGGCGGCAAGGAAGTGTCGGACCTGCAGCGCGTGCTGGGGCTGGAGCCGGAGTGGCGCGACGGACTGCGGGTGACCACGCCGCGGGTGATGGATGTCGTGCGCATGGTGCTGAGCGGATCGGTGAACAAACGCTGGGCCGCCGCGCTGCTGAACGCCGGCGTGGACGCCATGGGCGTGAGCGGCGAGGACGCCGGGCTGCTGAATGGCCGCGTCTCCCACGGCGGAGCGCTGGGCCGCACGGGCGAACTGACGCAGGTGCGCACGGAGCTGGTTCACGGGTGGCTGAAGATGGGATTGACGCCCGTCATCTCCCCCGTCTCGCGCGCCCCCGACGGCGGCGGCCTGAACGTGAACGCGGACGACGCCGCGGCGGGGATCGCGGCGGCGCTGGCGGCGGATGAACTGCTCTTCGTGAGCGACGTGTCCGGCGTGCGCAGCGGGGGAACCGCGGTGAGCGCGCTGGATGCGGACGAGGCGGACGCGCTCCTCTCCAGCGGCGAGGCGGCGGGCGGAATGCGGCCCAAGCTGCGCGCGGCGCTGCGGGCGGCCGAGTCGGTGGGCGCGGTGCGCATCGGCGACCTGGAAATGATTACGGACGGCGCCGCGGGAACGCGGATTCACCACGCACGGGAGACGGCCCATGCCGGCGACTGAGACCGCATCCGCCCTGCTGGGCGTGTACAAGCCCGCCGAGCCCGTCTTTACGGGCGGCGAAGGCTGCTCGCTGATCGCCGAGGACGGGCGGCGCTACCTGGACTTCGTGGGCGGAATCGCCGTCAACGCGCTGGGCTACGGCGACACGGACGTGGCTGACGCCATCCGCGGCGCACTGGACGCGGGGCTCATCCACACCAGCAACCTGTACCGCACCGGCCCGGCGGGCGAGCTCGCCTCGTGGCTGGCGGCCCACTCCTTTGCCGACCGCGTGTTCTTCTGCAACAGCGGCGCGGAGGCCAACGAGGGGGCGCTCAAGTTCGCGCGGCGCTGGGCGCAGGGGCGGCAGTACGAGGTGCTCGCCTTTCACGGCGGTTTCCACGGGCGGACGATGGGCGCGCTCGCCGTCACCGACCGCCCGGCGTACCAGGAGCCGTTCCGCCCGCTGATGCCGGGTGTGCGCTTCGCGAACGTGGGCGACGTGGAGGGCGTGGAGGCCATCCTCCGCACCCGGCGCGTGGCGGCCGTCATCATCGAGCCGATCCAGGCCGAGGGCGGCGTGCGCGTTGTTCCGCCCGCCTTCCTGGCCGCGCTGCGGACGCTGTGCGACGAGCACGGCGCGCTGCTGGTTTTTGACGAGGTGCAGACCGGGCTGGGCCGCACGGGAACGCTGTGGGCGCACGAGCAGGCCGGCGTGCGGCCGGACATCATGACGCTTGCCAAGCCGCTGGCCGGCGGGCTCCCCATGGGCGCGGTGCTGATGACGGAAGCCGTCGCGGCGTCGCTGCAGCCGGGGGACCACGGGACGACGTTCGGCGGCGGGCCGCTGGTGGCGTCGGCCGCGCTGGCGACGGTGCGCAAGCTGGGCGCGGACGTCTTTCTGGCGGATGTGCGGCGCAAGGCATCGCTGCTGGGCGACCTGCTGGGCGCGCTGGCCCTGCGCCACGAGTGCATCCGCGACGTGCGCGGCGCGGGGATGATGTGGGGCATCGAGACGGACAATGCGGGCGCGGTGGTGAACCGCGCACTGGAAGCCGGGCTGCTGGCGTGCACCGCGGGGGCGGACGTGGTTCGCCTGCTGCCGCCGCTGATCGTGAGCGACGACGAGCTGCGCCGTGGCGTGGCCATCCTGGAGGAGGTGCTGGAATGCTGACGCAGATCGGCGGTGGGACCGCGATGCTGGACCTGGCGCCCGTGACGCCGGGGGAGACGGTGACGATCCGCGCCGCCACCATCAGCGACATGCTGCAGGTGGAGCCGCTGATCAACTACTTCGCCGCGCAGAACCTGATGCTCCCCAAGACGCGGGAGCAGCTGGTTCGCCTGTTTCGCGAGTTCGTGGTGGCGGTGGACGAGCAGGGCCGCCTGCTGGGGTGCGGCGGGCTGCGCTGCTTCAGCCCCGAGCTGGCGGAGATCATCTCCCTGGCGGTGAGCCCGGCGGCGCAGGGGCTGGGCGTGGGCGGAATGATCGTGGACCGGCTGGTGGAGGACGCGGAAGGGCTGGGACTGACGACCGTGTTCGCGCTGACGCTGCGCGACGGCTTCTTCCATCGCCTGGGCTTCCGCACCGTGCCCAAGGAGATGTTCCCGGCCAAGGTGTGGTCCGACTGCCGGAACTGCCCGAAGCTGACCGCGTGCGACGAGATCGCGGTCGTAAAGGAAGTGCGGTAGTGCGGGGTGCGGGGTGCGTGAGTGCGAGGGAAACTTCGGATCGCGCACCTGGCACCTGGCACTGAGCACTCGGCACTGAAGTACCGCGCCGGACCACGCAGCGCACCGTCGCCGACGCACTGACGCACTCACGCACCCAGCACTAACGCACTTTTTTTCTCTCAGGAGATCGACATATGCCGAACCCCACCCCCCGCCCCCGCATCGTCCTGGCCTACTCCGGCGGGCTCGACACCTCCATCATCGTGCCGTGGCTCAAGGAGAACTACGGCGGTGACGTGATCTGCGTGGCCGCCGACGTCGGCCAGGCAGAAGAGCTGGACGGGCTGGAAGCCAAGGCCATCGCCAGCGGCGCCGCCGAGTGCTACGTGCAGGACCTGCGCGAGGAGTTCGTGACCGGCTTCGTGTGGCCCACGCTGCGCGCCGGCGCCACGTACGGCCGCAAGTACCTGCTGGGCACCAGCATGGCGCGCCCCATCATCGCCAGGGCGCAGGTGGAGATCGCCCGCAAGGTGGGCGCGACGCACCTGGCCCACGGCTGCACCGGCAAGGGCAACGACCAGGTGCGCTTCGAGCTCACCTACGCCGCCCTCGCGCCGGACCTGCCGGTGATTGCCCCGTGGCGCGAATGGGACATCCGCTCGCGCGAGGACGCCCTGGCCTACGCGGCGGAGCACAAGGTTCCCGTCGCCGCCACGCGCGAAAAGATCTACTCGCGCGACCGCAACCTGTGGCACGTGAGCCACGAGGGCGGCCCGCTGGAGGATCCGGCCCACGAGCCCGAGAGCGACCTGTTCCTGCTCACCCGCTCGCCCGAGAGCGCGCCGGACCGGCCCGCGTACGTCACCATCGAGTTCCACGAGGGCTACCCCGTGGCCGTCAACGGCGAGGCGCTGGGCCCGGTGGAGCTGATCGGCGTGCTGAACGAGATCGGCGGCGAGCACGGCATCGGCCGCATCGACCTGGTGGAAGACCGCCTGGTGGGGATGAAGTCGCGCGGCATCTACGAAACGCCCGGCGGCACCATCCTGTACGCCGCGCACTCGGAGCTGGAGCAGCTCGTGCTCGACCGGCGCACGCTGAGCCTCAAGGACATGGTGGCGCCGCGCTACGCCGACCTGGTGTACGAGGGCCGCTGGTGGACCACGGAGCGCATTGCGATGGACGCCCTGGTGGACGCCACGCAGAAGCGCGTCTCGGGCTCCGTGCGCCTCAAGCTGTACCGCGGCAGCGTCACCGTCGCGGGGCGCGAGTCGGCCAACTCGCTGTACGACGAACGCTTCGTGACGTTCGGCGAGGACGACGTGTACCAGCAGGCAGACGCGGCGGGCTTCATCCGCCTGTTCGGCCTGTCCGCCCGGGTGGCCGCGCTCAAGGAGCAGGAAGCCGCCGTTGCGCCCACCCTTGCCGCCGCGGACTGAACCATGGCCCAGCCTCCCGTGACGGCGGCCCAGACGCCGCCCACCGTTCCCGGCGCCCGCATGTGGGGCGGGCGCTTCAGCTCCGGCCCCGCGCCGGAGATGGACCTGGTCAACCGGTCTCTTCCGGTGGACCGCCGCCTGTGGCGGCACGACGTGCGGGGAAGCCGCGCCTGGGCCTCGGCCCTGGGCGCGGCGGGGGTCATTACCCTCACCGAGGCGGCGGACCTGCGTTCCGGGCTGGACGCGGTGGCCGCCCGGCTGGAAAAGTGGACGGAGGCCGACTGGGCCGCCGCCACGGACGAGGACGTGCACACCCTCGTGGAGCGCCTGCTGGGCGAGGAAGCCGGCCCCGTCGCGGGCAAGCTTCACACGGGGCGCTCGCGCAACGACCAGGTGGCCACGGACTTCCGCCTGTACGGCATGGAAGCCGCGGCCGCGCTGGACGCCGGGCTGCGCGGCGTGCAGCAGGCGCTGGTGGACCTGGCCGAGTCGCACGTGGATACGGTGATGCCGGCGTACACGCACATGCAGCGCGCGCAGCCGGTTTCGGCGGCGCACTGGCTGCTGTCGCACGCGTGGCCGCTGGCGCGCGACCGCGAGCGGCTGGCGGACGCGTCGCACCGCATCGCCGTCATGCCGCTGGGCTCGGGCGCCATCGCCGGCTGCCCGTTTCCCGTCGACCGCGTGCTGCTCAAGGAGTCGCTGGGCTTCCGCGGACTGTCGCCCAATTCGGTGGATGCGGTGGCGGACCGCGACTGGGTGGCGGAGCTGCTCTTCGTGGGCGCAATGGCGGCGGTGCACCTGTCGCGGCTGGCGGAGGACCTGATCCTGTTCGCCACCTCGGAGTTCGGCTTCGTGCGGCTTTCGGACGAGTACAGCACGGGCTCGTCGCTGATGCCGCAGAAGCGCAATCCCGACGCGCTGGAGCTGGCCCGCGGCAAGGCGGGGCGGCTGATCGGCGACCTGACGGGGATGATGGCGCTGCTCAAGGGGCTGCCGTCCGGCTACAACAAGGACCTGCAGGAAGACAAGGCCGCGCTCTTCGGGGCGATGGATGCTCTGGGCGTGGTGCTGCCGGCCGTGGCGGGAACGGTGGCGACGATGACGATCGACACCGCCCGCTGCGCCGCCGCGGTGGATTCGGCCATGCTGGCGACGGACCTGGCGGACTTTCTGGTGCGGCGCGGGGTTCCGTTCCGCGAGGCGCACGGGGCGGTGGGGCGGCTGGTGCGCGCGGCGGAGGGCCTCGGCTGCCCGCTGAGCGCGGTGCCCGGCGAGGTGTTCAACCACGTGTCCACCGAGTTCGTGGGCGCGGACCTGGAGGCGCTGTTCAACGCCAAGGCGTCCATCGAAGCGCGCGATTCCATCGGCGGCACCTCGCCGTCGTCGGTGGCGCACCAGATCGCCGAACTCCGCGCCATCGGCTGAGCGGATAGGTTTGGACATTACGAGAGCGAGGCCCGGTCAAACCGGGCCTCGCTCTTTTTGCGTGTGTCTCCCACGATCGTTCGCATCCAGGCGATCGTTCGCGCCTTGATTCAGAGCCCATTCCCCCGGTCCCACCCCGTGCAAAGAGCCGCACGGAGCGGGGAGAGCTGCGGATCGGCGCTCTCCGGCTGGTTTGGCGCGGCCGCAGGCAGCCCTCTCCCCCCGGCCCCCTCTCCCGCAAGCGGGAGAGGGGGAGACCTCAGCGCGGCGGCAGACGACGGTGGTCATCCGCATGCCTCGCCCGGCGGTCGAAACCGCGCCTCGGAAAACACGAAGTCCGCCTGCGCGGACTGTGGCGGCGGACCTTGTTCATCCCCGCGATGCAGTTGAAGCCCCGAACGGCGCGCGAATAGCGCCGTGTCGGGGGTTCCCGCTGTTGGAGCGGCGGATTCATTCGCTCAACAGACTCCGCTCACGCCCGGCACTTTCCGATTCCCACCGAACCATCCGCCCGCCCCAACCCTCGCCCAGTCTTTTTTGGGGGAGGGTGGGCCGGTGGTGCCGGCCCGGGTGGGGGCCGCCCTGATGCCCTCCCCACCTCGCGCGGCGCCGCGCTGACCCGCATCTTGCCGTGCTCATCCGCCCCTCACGCCCGGAGACCCGATGCGCGTTCCCCTCACGGCCCTGCTGGCGATCCTCTGCCTCGCGCATGCAATCCCCGCGAACGCGCAGGCGGACAGCGCGTTCGTCGCCCTCGACACGCGCACCGGGCAGACGGTTTCGCTGGACCGCATGGCCGATTCGCTCGCGCGCTTCGACGTCGTCTTCCTGGGCGAGCAGCACGACGACCCCGTGACGCACCAAGTGCAGGCCGGCCTGCTGCGCCTCATCGGCCAGCGGCGGCGGGAGGTGATCCTGGCGCTGGAGATGTTCGAGCGCGACGTGCAGACGCAGGTGGACGAGTACGCCGCGGGACGTATTTCCGAGGCGGACTTCCTGGCCCAGTCGCGCCCCTGGCCCAACTACGCCACGGACTATCGCCCGCTCGTGGAGATCGCGCGCGCCAACCGCTGGCCCGTGGCGGCGGGCAACGTGCCGCGCCCCATTGCCGCGTCTGTGTCGCGAAGCGGAATGCAGGCGGCGATGGCGATGGATCCCGCGCAGTGGCGCCTGTTTGCCGCGGACCGCCGGTGCGCGCCGGAGGGCGAGTACTTCCGCCGCTTCGGCGAGGCGATGGGCGGCATGGGCGGCCACGGCGCCGCGGTGGAGGGCGGAGAAAGCCCGCTGGTGCGCTTCTACGCCGCGCAGTGCCTCAAGGACGAAACGATGGCGGAGTCCATCGAACGCGCGCGGCAGTCGTGGCCCGGGTGGATGGTGGTGCACGTCAACGGCGGATTCCACAGCGAGCGCCGCCTGGGCACGGTGGAGCGCACCGCCCGCCGCCTCCCCTCCGCGCGCATCGCCACGGTGCTGATGGTCCCCGTCGCCGATCCCGCCCGCGCGGACCACGCGGATGCCGCGGCGCTGGCGGATTACGTGGTGTACACCCGCGCCGCCGCCCCCGCGGCCCGCCAGCCATGAGCGTGCTGCGGGGGAGGGAAGACCCGGCGCTGGCGGCCGTCATCACCCGCATCGTTCCGCTGCGCTACGCCGCGGGCGCGGACCCGGCGCTGGACCGCCCGGCGCACGTGCGGGCCGGTTCCGGGCTGGCGTGGATCGGCGGCGTGCTGGCCGTGGTGCAGGACGACGCGGCGTTCCTCGCGCTGATCGACCCGCGGACAGGCGAGGTGAACTCCCTGCCGCTCCCGGCGGAGGACGGCGTGCGCCAGTTCGGCGACGACCGCGGCAACAAGGCGCGCAAGCCGGACCTGGAATCGTGCGTCGTCCTTCCGGATGCGGACGGCGCCGAGCTTCTGGCCGCCTTCGGCTCGGGGAGCACGCCGGCGCGCGAGCGCATCGTGTTCGTCCGCGGCATTCCCGCCCGCCCGCGGGTGGAGGTGCATCACGCCCCCGCCTTTTACGCCGCCCTGCACGCCGCGCGCGACTTCGCCGGAAGCGAGCTGAACGTGGAGGGCGCCGCCTGGGACGGGGGCGAGCTGATCCTGGTGAACCGCGGCAACGGTGCGGTGGTGGATGGACGCCAGCCGGCGGACGCCACGTGCCGCATCCACTGGCCCGCGCTGCTGGACCACCTCCGCGGCGGAACCGCGCCGCCCGTGCCGGGAGCCGTGACCGCGTACGATCTGGGGGAGGTGGATGGATCGCGCCTCACCTTTACGGACGTGGCCGCGTTCGGCGGCCGGATCGTCTTTACCGCCGCGGCGGAGGCATCGCCCAACACGTACGACGACGGGCCAGTCGCGGGCGCCGCGCTGGGCGTGCTGGCGGCGGGTGGCGCACGCTGGGCGCTGCTGCGCGACGCGGCGGGGCGGCCGTTCGACGGCAAGGTGGAAGGGGTGGCGCCCGGGCGGGAGCCAGGGACCGCGCTGGTGGTGGTGGACCGCGACGATCCGCGCCGTCCCTCCGACCTGTGCACGGTGGAGTTGCGCGGAAACTGGCCGGTTCCGGGAAACGGATGACGGGATCCCGCCGCGGGTAAGTCGTTCCGGGCACGGCCTTTGCCTTCCCGTGGCCGGTTCCACACCCAGGAGGAGTATACGGAATGGCCTACCGGGAATTCACCGATGCGGACGGGACGGTCTGGACGGCGTGGGACGTGCCGCCCTGGCGCGTGTTTTCGCCCGCGCGCAACTACCAGGAGCGGCGCGTGCGCGAGACGCCGGGCTACGCGCCGGAGCGCCGCGCCGCGGTGGACCGTCGTCGGTCGCGCGCGGGGGCGATGTCGGAACAGGGGTGGGTGTGCTTTGAGCGCGCGGGGGAAAAGCGGCGTCTGGCGCCCACGCCCGCCGGGTGGGACCAGGTCTCGGAAGACGAGTTGCTGAACCTGTGCCGGCGCGCGTCGCCGGACAGCTCGCGGCGCTGAACGGTGGGACTCCGCGCGTTTCGCGATCCGGCCGGGGAGCTGTGGCAGGTGTGGAGCGTCATCCCCGGGCTGCGCCGTGACGAGGAGCGCCGGCGGGGCAGGGACCGCCGCAGCGACGATCCCATCTTTCTGTACAAGGGGCCGGAGCGCCGGGCCAGCGGCGACCGCCGCGGGCGCAGCGCGGCCGCCCTCTTTCCCGGGCTGCTGGCCGGCTGGCTCACCTTTGAGTGCACCACCGAACGGCGGCGCCTGGTGCCCATTCCCGCCCGGTGGGAAGAGGTTCCGGAGTCGGAACTGTACGAACTCTGCCAGCGCGCCACCCCCGTTTCCTGCACGCTGCAGCGTGGGGAGGGCCTGCTGGACGTCGGCTCCTGATCAGCCGGACGCGTCGGTGCTGATGGGCCGCGCCGCGCGGACGACGAGGGTGGCCAGCAGGCACAGCCGGATCAGCGCCTCCGGATCGTCCACGTCCCATCCCTCGGGCACGGGCGTCAGGCGGCGCTTTTCGCCCTCCGTTTCAAAGCACAGCCAACCCCCGGCCATTTCCGCCGGCAGGTGTCCCAGGGTGCGCAGGCGCACATCGTTCGTGGTATCCGGCTGAACATCCCACACCCGCCACTCGCGGTCGCCGGCATCGCGAAAGGTGCGAAGCCCCATCTCTGCCCGTCCCTGTCCATCTGTGTATCGCCTGCACCTGAATGCGGTCGCAGTTTCCAGCATCCAAGCAGCAATCCCCGCGCCACCTGTTTGCGCCCAAGGTTGGTCCAAGGATGAAGAAGGCCCGCGCCAGAAACCGTGGCGCGGGCCTCTTTTGCAGTGCCCGGTGGTCAGGTGCCCAGTGCCCCAAAGCGCGAGGCGGCGTGCATTCCGCAATCCGCCAACGGACCACCTTCCCTATTCCCTATTCCCTATTCCCTCAGATGTGGATGGCCCGGCCGCCGGCGGCCAGCGCGGCTTCCTTGACCGCCTCGGGGAGCGTGGGGTGCGCGTGCACGGACATGGCGATGTCGGTGGCGCTGGCCTGGAACTCCATCGCCAGCGCGGCCTCGGCAATCAGGTCGCTGGCGCGCGGCCCCAGGATGTGCAGGCCGATCATGCGGTCCGTCTTGGCGTCCGCCAGGATCTTCACCATGCCGTCGGTTTCCGCCATCGCGCGGGCACGGCCGTTGGCTTGGAAGGGGAACTTGCCCACGCGGTACTCGGCGCCGGCCGCCTTGGCCTCTTCCTCCGTCATCCCCACCGAGGCGATCTCCGGCCAGGTGTAGACGACGTTGGCGACCGCGTCGTAGTTGACGTGGCCGTGATTTCCGGCGGCGAACTCCACCGCGGCGACGCCCTCTTCCTCCGCCTTGTGCGCCAGCATGCGCCCGCCGATGGCATCGCCGATGGCGTAGATGCCGCCCACGCCGGTGTGGTAGTGCTCATCCACCTGAATGACGCCGCGGTTCAGACGGATGCCGGCCTCCTCGTATCCCATCCCCTCGGTGTACGCCCGCCGCCCGACCGCCACCAGCACGTAATCCGCCTCGATGGGCTCCTGTCCCTCGACGCTGACGAACACCTTGTCGCCGCGCCGCTCGGCGCCGGTCACGCGGGTGCCGGTGCGCACCTCGAAGCCCTGCTTGCGGAACACGCGGTCCGCCTGGCGCACGATCTCGGCGTCCATTCCGGGGAGGATGGTGGGCGCCATCTCCAGCACGGTCACCTTTGCGCCCAGCCGCAGCCACACGCTCCCCAGTTCCATCCCGATCACGCCACCGCCGACGACGACGAGGTGCTTGGGGACTTCGGGAAGAGTGAGGGCGCCGGTGCTGTCGATGATGCGTTCGCCATCGAACTTGAGGAACGGAAGCTCCACGGGCACGGATCCGCTGGCCAGGATGATGTTCTTTGCCCGGAGCGTCCGCGTGCCGCCCTCGCCCTGCACCTCCACCGTTTCCGGCGAGGCCAGGCGGCCGAATCCGCGCACCCACTCGATCTTGTTCTTCTTGAACAGAAAGGCGACGCCGTCGGTGTTGCTCTTGACGACGGCGTCCTTGCGGGCGTGCATGCGCGCCACGTCCATCTCCGGCGCGCCGACGGTGATGCCGTGCAGTTCCGTCTTGTGGCGGATCTGGTCGAACAGTTCGGTGCTGTCGAGCAGCGCCTTGCTGGGAATGCATCCCACGCGCACGCAGGTGCCGCCGAGCGCGCCTTCCTTTTCCACGCAGGCGGTCTTGAGGCCCAGCTGTGCGGCGCGGATGGCGGCCACGTAGCCGCCGGGCCCGCCGCCCAGAACGATCAGGTCGAATGTATCTTCAGCCATGATGCAGCAAGGGAGTGCGTGAGTGCTGGGTGCGTGAGTGCGATGGCCGTCCGCGCCCGTCTGAATCCGCCGCCATCATGGGGCCGGGGCGCGTCTCGGGCAAGGATCACCCGGCCTCTTTCTACCCCGGTCACCGCGGCGCGTGCGGAGTCCGTCAACTGCCGTTTCTCACGGAGGGCACGGAGGGGACACGGAGGTCACGGAGGAACAGCAAGGGAAGGCATCACGCAGAGCAGCAGAGCAGCAGAGAACAGATCAAGGAAATGAAGATGGAAGACGATAGTTGTTCTTTATCCTTTCTCTGCTGCTCTGCTGCTCTGCTGCTCTGCGTGAGACTGTTTTTTTCCTCCGTGCCCTCCGTGCATCCTCCGTGACCTCCGTGTGAAACGGCAGTTGGGAGGCGTGGGATACGCAGAAGCCCGCCCCTCGGGCGCGAGGAGCGGGCTTCCTGAACAGCAGAAGTGACGGCGGATCAGACCCGGAAGCCGCTCACCAGTTCGCGCATGCGCTCGGCCGCGTGCAGCAGTTCGGCGCTGGACGCCGACATCTCCTGCGTGGCCGCGGACTGCTCCTCGGCCGCGGCGGACACTTCTTCGGCGCTGGCCGCGTGCGACTCGCTGGTGCCCGACACGTCCGTGAGCGCCGCCTCCACCCCGCCCATCGCCGCGGAGTTGCGCAGGGCAGCCTGCTCCACCTGGTCGGCGCCCAGCCGCACGCCGTCCACCGCGGCAAGGATCTGCTCCAGCGCCGAGTCGGCGCCGCGCGACACCTCTTCCACGTCCGCCACCTTGGTGGTGCTGCGGCTCATGGTGCTCACCACTTCCTCGATGCGCCCGCGGATGGTCTGCACGTTCTGCGCGACCTCGCTGGCCGCCCGCGCCGAACCTTCGGCCAGCTTGCGCACCTCTTCGGCCACCACCGCGAAGCCGCGGCCGTGCTCGCCCGCGCGCGCCGCCTCGATGGCCGCGTTCAGCGCCAGCAGGTTGGTCTGCCGCGCGATTCCGGTGATGGTTTCCACGAAGCGGTCGATCTGCGCCGACGCCTGCTCCAGCTCCGTGACCTGCGACGCCGACTCCGTCACCACCTCGCGGATCTCCAGCAGCCGCTGCAGCGCGGTGGAAACCTCGCTGCGGCTCTGCGCGGCCACCAGGTAGATCTGCTCGGAAAGCGACGTCACCGTCTGCGACGCGTTCACGATCTCGTCGGAGCGGCGGCCCATCTCCTCCAGCGCGTCGCGCGTGGCCTGCAGCCCCTGCGACTGCGTCTCGGCGCCGCTGGCGATGCCGACCATGGCGGTGGCCACCTCGCCGCTGGACGCCGCCACCTCTTCGCTGATGCTGCTGAGATCCGAGGCGAAGTTGCTGATGCGCTGCGCCGTTCCCGCGGTCTCGCCCACGATGTTGCGCAGCTGCCCGGACATGTGCTCAAAGGTGTCGGCCAGCGCGGCGAACTCCTCGGGCATGTCGTCGGTGTGCCCCGTCATGTTCAGGCGCAGGTCGCCCTCGCCCAGCTGCCGCGCGGCGCCGCCCAGCGTTTCCAGCGGCTTTTGAATCATCCGCAGCGCCCACCAGATCAGCCATGCCGTCAGTGCCCCGGCCGCCAGCGCCATCAGGGCCAGAAACGCCTGCCACTTGCGCACGTCGGTGCGCAGGCTGGCGGCCGCGTCCGTCACCTTCTGCGTCTGCGCGGCGCTGATGGAGCGGATGTTCTCCTCCAGCTCCTGCGTGCGGGGACGCACGGCGGCCACGCGGCGCAGCGCGCCCTCGCGGTCGCCCACGTCCAGCTGCGCGTGCGCCAGGGCGTACTCCACCTCGATGCTCTGGTGCGACTGCTCCACCGCGGTGATCTGCTGCTGCTCGGCGGTGGTGATGTTGGCCAGGTCCTTGTACTTGCGGCGCTGCTCGTGCGCCTGCCGGCCGTAGTCGGCAAAGGACCGGGCAAACTCCGGGCTGGGCGCCAGCAGGTACTGCTCGCCCGAGGCGATCTGGTTCAGGATCAGCGACTCCAGCGCGGTGCCCACCTCGCTGCTGGCCCGCAGCTGCGTCATCCGCTTTTCCATGTCGCGCTGCAGAAGCTGCAGCGCAACCAGCGTGGCGCCCGCCCCCGCCAGCACCAGAATGACGATCGCCACGCCGCCGCCCCGCAGCCAGGCGCTCAGCCTCCTCCTGCGCCGCCCGTCCGCCGGCACGATGCTCATCGGGCGGCCTCCGGCAGCTGAATGCCGCCGCCGCCAATCACCCCCAGCGTGAACCGCTTGTCCACCGGATCTCCGTTGCTGTCGAATTTCACCGTGCCGGCCGCGCCCTCGAAGGCGTCGGACCCTCCGCCGCGTCCCACCGTTTCCAGGTACGCCCGCACCGCCCCCGGCGTACGCGCTCCGCCGCGCAGCGCGCGCGCCATCAGCCGCACCGCGTCGTACGCCAGCGCCGCCTGCGAGTCGGGGTTCTGCCCGAAGCGCGCGCGGAACCGCGCCGTGAACGCCCGGGCCGAATCAGACATCTGTGGATGAAAGAGGACGCCCACCGTGGTGCCGTCGAATCGGCTTCCCATCTCCGCCAGCCCCTCGATGCCGTCGCCGCCCAGAAAGCGCGTCGTGATCCCGATCTCCCGCGCCTGCGTGATGGCGCGGGCCGCGGGTTCCTGCAGCCCGGCCACGAACACCAGGTCCACGCCGCGCGACTGCATGCGGCGCAGGTAGGGGCGAAAGTCGGGGGTGGCGTCCAGAAAGGGGTCGGCCTCCAGCACCTCCACGCGCTCCTGCCGCAGCGCGGAAATGAAGTTGCGCGCCAGCCCCTGCCCGTAGTCGTCGTTGCTGTACAGCACGCCGATGCGCCGGCCCATCTGCCGCGCGGCCCTGGCCAGGGCCACGGCGTTGGCCGAGTCGCTGCTGGCCATGCGGTAGATCCACCCGCCCAGGCGCGAGATCTCGGGGCTGGTGGCGCTGGTGGCCAGGGCGGCCAGGTGGCCGTCGTAGCGTTCCGCGGCCTTGAGGGTGGTGCCGGAGTACACGTGCCCCACCACGGCGAGCACCGCGGGGTCGTTCACCAGCCGGTCGGCCACCTCGGGCGCCGTGGAGGGATCGCCGTGGTCGTCCACCACCCGCAGCCGCAGCGAATCGTGCGCGATCCCGCCCGCCGCGTTGATCTCGGCCACGGCCAGTTCGGCGCCCATGCGCGAGCGTACGCCGTAGGGATCGGGCTTGCCCGCGCCGTCCGTCAGGGGAATCGCCAGCCCCAGCACCAGGCCGCCGCCGCTCCGCGTGCACCCGGCCAGCAGGCAGGCGCCGCAAAGAAGCACCCCGAGCGCAGCGCGGGGCGCGCGGCTCTGTCGCGAGCCGGGGTCCGGATGGGTCATGGGAGTGGCGGAGACGTCGTGGAGCGGGGCCCCGTGGCGTGTGTCTGGGGGGATGGGCCAAGCTACAGTGCGCGTCCAGACGTTGTCAACGATGCCATCCCGCGCGTTGCCGCCCCGCCGCCCCGGCGCTACGTTCCGCGCCATGGATCAGCCCATTTCATCCGTCCGCCTTTCCCGCGCCCCCGCGCGCCCGCGCGCATGAGCGAACCGTCCGCGCAGGAGCTGGAGCCCGACGCCCGCGCCTACGACCGGCGGCTGCTGCGCCGCCTGGTGGGCTACCTGCGCCCCTACCGGCCACAGGTGGCGCTCGCGCTGGTCCTGCTGTTCGTGGGCGCCGGGCTGGAGCTGGCCGGGCCCTACCTGACCAAGGTGGCGCTGGACCGCGCCATTCCCGACGGCGACGCCCGGCTGCTGGGGTGGCTGGTGGCCGCCTACGCCGGCTCGCTCGTCCTGGGCTTTCTGGCGGAGTACGCCGACACGCTGCTCACCACCTGGCTGGGGCAGCGGGTGATGTTCGACATGCGGGCCGAGGTGTTCACGCACCTGCAGCGCCTGAGCCTGCGCTACTTCGACCGCAACCCGGTGGGGCGTCTGATGACGCGCGTCACCAACGACGTGGAGCAGCTGAACGAGGCGTTCTCGTCGGGGCTGGTCACCGTGTTCGGCGACGTGTTCACGCTCATCTTCATCCTGGGGATGATGCTGCAGCTGAACTGGCGGCTGGCGCTGGTCACCTTCACCGTCCTGCCGCTGGTGGCCGTCGCCACCTTCGTGTTCCGCGGGCTGATCCGCACGGCGTACCGCGACATCCGCGTGCGGCTGGCGCGCATCAACGCCTTCATGCAGGAGCAGGTGTCGGGAATGCGGGTGGTGCAGCTGTTCGGGCGGCAGGAGCCCACGCTGCGCCGCTTCAAGCAGATCAACGACGACCACCTGCAGGCGCACCTGCGCTCCATCACCTACTACGCGCTCTTCTTTCCCACGATCGAAGTGCTGACGGCGGTGGCGCTCGCCCTGATCCTGTGGTACGGCGGCGGCGAAACCATCCAGGGGACGATGACGCTGGGCGTGGTGGCGGCCTTTCTTCAGTACACACGCCGCTTCTTTCGCCCCATCCAGGACCTGTCGGAAAAGTACAACATCCTGCAGGGGGCGATGGCGGCGTCGGAGCGCATCTTCGAGCTGCTGGACACCACCCCCGAGGTGGCGGACGACGCCGATCCGCTGCGCCTGCCGGTGCCCGGGCGGGGGGAGATCGAGTTCCGCGACGTGTGGTTCCGCTACGACGACGACGGCGAGTGGGTGCTGCGCGGCGTGAGCTTCGTGGCGCGGCCGGGGGAGCGCGTGGCCATCGTGGGCGCGACCGGGGCGGGAAAGAGCACCATCATCTCGCTGCTGATGCGCTTCTACGACACCACGCGCGGCGAGGTGCTGTTCGACGGCGTTCCCGTGCGGCGCGTGCCCATGGCGGAACTGCGGGCGCGGGTGAGCCTGGTGCTGCAGGACGTCTTTCTGTTCAGCCAGGACGTCAGCAGCAACATCCGGCTGGGCGCGGCGGAGATCTCGGACGAGCAGGTGCGCGCGGCGGCGGCGCGGGTGGGCGCGGACCGCGTCGTCCAGCGCCTGCCGGGTGGATACGACCAGCCGCTGGGCGAGCGCGGCCTGTCGCTGAGCGTGGGCGAGCGCCAGCTCGTGTCGTTCGCGCGGGCGCTGGCGTTCGATCCGCAGGTGCTGGTGCTGGACGAGGCGACCAGTTCAGTGGATTCGGAACTGGAGGCGCAGATCCAGGAAGCGCTGGACGAGCTGATGCGCGGCCGCACCTCGCTGGTGATCGCGCACCGCCTGTCGACGGTCGTCAGCGCGGACCAGATCCTGGTGCTGCACCAGGGCGAAGTGCGCGAGCGCGGCACCCACGCCGAACTGCTGCGCCGCGGCGGGCTGTACGCGCGCCTGTACGAACTCCAGTTCATCCGCCAGTCCGCCGCCGGCGACGCCGCCGCGGACTGACGCACCGCATCCGGCTCACGAGAGTGGGCCGAGTTGCGCGGCGGTGGCGGGTAATATATGCCAATATATCGTGGATTGGGTGCGGGCCGGTCTTCGGTTGTCGAACCGTGAGGTGAAAACACATGCTGCTTCAGCGTACCGGGGAAAAAGAGCAGGGCGCAGATCCTTCTGGTGCGCCCGTCATCCAGAGCGCATCGGGGAGCGAGCGAGCACGGGTCGGCTCGCCCGAGGACCGGACGCCGCTTCTGCCCGTTCAGATTATCGTGCATGATCCGACACCCATCCCGGAGCCGGCCAGGAAGGAGCAGGGGATCGCGGAGTCCATCACGCATCCGGACTCCTGGACGGGGCGGATCACGCTGGTTGCGTTCGAGATCCTGCTGCTGCTCGTCATCTCGGTTCTGATCGGAACGATCGTCCGCAGATCCGCATATTTTCTCTTCGGCCAGAAGGACGGGAAGCCCAAGCCGGACTGGCGGGTTCCTCCCCCGCTGGACTTCTCCATCGGAAAGGATGGGCTCGTCTGGCGAGCGCGCCAGGAGGTGAACGACGCGCTGGACGGGCAGCGGGACGCGCAAATCGGGCGTATCACGACCGCGGTTGACGAGTTGCGAAGCAAGCACGATACTCTAATGAGCGACACGAGCAGCCTCGGTGCGGGGCTTGCAAAAGACATTGATGCACTCCGGAAACGCATCGAGAGATTGGAGGAGGTCCGGAATGGCGGAACAAACCACGTCTGAGCGCATCAGCGGGATTCTGGAGAGCATCCGGTCCACGCAGATGGGCGACTCTGGAGACCGGTTCATCCAGGATATGCGTCGGTTGGAAGAAAAGAAGGCGGAGATCCGTCGCGAGTTCCACGAACTGATGCTGAGGCACGGAGTTCCCGTGTTCAACCGCTGAGCCGGCCTTTTCTCCTGACCCAACGAGCCCTGGCCCTCCGGCCGGGGCTTTATTGTTCCGGGCAGGAGCGACCGTTTCCCCGCCTGTTCCTCCGTGCCCTCCGTGCATCCTCCGTGGCCTCCGTGTGAAACGGCAGTTCCCCCAAGGCACGTATCCGCCACGCATCCAGCCACATGCCCCGTAAACGCATGTGGCTGTAAATGTGTGTCCAACAAGACCTTGCGAGGGGTGGGCCTGCTTCTTGCGCCCGCGACGGATTCGGCATGGGTGGCGGGGACACACGCAAGGGGATAACGGGCCGTGGCTGGCGAACCGAGCAAGCAGACGATCCTGGTGGTGGACGACAACCTGGATAACGTCGAAATTCTGCGCGCCTTTCTGGAATCGCGCGGATACGTGGTGGCCGAGGCCCGCGACGGAAAGGCCGCGCTGGCGCGGCTGGACGAGGTGCGCCCGGCGCTGGTGCTGCTGGACGTGATGATGCCCGGCATGGACGGCTGGGAAGTCTGCCGCATCATCAAGCAGCACCCCACGCACGGCGGCACCAAGGTGGTCATGGTTACGGCAAAGGGCGGTTTTGAAGACAAATTCGAAGGGCTGCGCTCCGGCGCCGACGACTACGTGGTGAAGCCCGTGGACTTCAAGGACCTGCTCGGAAAGGTCGAGCGCAACCTGGCGGCCAGGGGCAGCCAGGCGTGAGAGTTCTGGGATACGCTGAAGACCAGGCGCTGCGCGACGCGCTGGAGACGGCCGCGCGCCGCCTGGGCGCGGAGCTCAACCTGCTCACCCCGGTGGAGGGCTCGGCCGCGCGCGACGACATCTTTTTCGACGCGCTGCGCACGCATCCGGACGTCGCGGTGGTGCGCTACCGCCGCGGGCTGCTGGAGCGCGCCTACGACGAGGCGCAGACCCGCGGCATCGCGCTGGTGGTGGCCTGCGGCTCGGAAGAGGAAGCCCGCCGCGCCGTGGCCGAGGGCGCCGAAGAGTGGATGATCCTTCCCGTGGACGAGGTGGAGGTCGGCGCGCGCGTGCTGGCGGCCATGGAGCGTGCCCGCCGCCGCGTGCGCCCGGGGCAGGCCAGCCACTCCGCCGAGCACCTGCGCTACGAGGAACTGCTGTACGACCGCTTCACCGGCTTTCCCACCCTGCCGGTGATGATCGAGCGCGGGCGCGAAATGCTGGAGCGCCGCGGCCGGCTGACGATTCTGTACATCGAATTCGTCCGCTACAGCAAGCTCGAGGAAATCTACGGGTGGGAAAAGCTCGACGAAGTGCTGCAGACCACCGCCGCCTCCGTCCGCGCCTTCTACGAAGACTACGAAGCCGGCGACAGCGTGATGATGGTGTCGCACACGGCCGACGACGACTTCATCTTCTTTACCGACCTCCCCGACGGCATGGACGACGCGGAGCGGCGGGTGAACGAGATGACGCACGCGCTGGAAAACCACGTCCGCACGCGGCTGGAGTCGGAGCACGGCGAAGACATCGCGGGGCTGTTCGAGATCTACGTGGGCAGCAGCACCATCTTTCGCAATCCCAAGATCCGCACCGAGCGCATCATCTACCGCGGCATCCGCGAGGCGGCCCACGCGGCCCGCAGCGTGGAAAACCGCGAGCGGTCGCGCAAGGTGGCGGACCTCAAGACCACGCTGCGCGAGGGTGCCGTCTACATCGTCTACCACCCCATCGTGGTCACGGAAACGCGCGAGGTGTTCGGGTACGAGGCGCTGGCCCGGGGCAGCCACCGCGCCCTGCGCTCGCCGGAGGTGCTGTTCGGCGTGGCGGAGGAAGCCAACCTCATCTGGGAGCTTTCGCGCCTGTGCCGCAGGCGGGCCATCGAGGGGATGGACACGCACCTGAAGCCGGGGCAGCTGCTGTTCATCAACATCGACCCGCACGACTTTCGCGACCCCACGTTCCGCTACCTGGACCTGGACGAGCTGGGGGTGGAGCACCCGGAGCGCATCGTGCTGGAAATCACGGAGCGCACGGCCATCACCGACTATCCCACCTTTCAGGGATACCTGGAGGAGTTCCGCAAGGCGGGGTTCCGCTTTGCCGTGGACGACGCGGGAAGCGGATACGCGGGGCTGGGCAGCATCGCCAACCTGGAGCCGGACTTCATCAAGCTCGACATTTCGCTCATCAGCGGGATCGACGCGAACTTCATGAAGCAGAACCTGGTGGAAACGATGGTGCAGTTCGCCAACGATCACGGCATCAAGGTGATTGCCGAGGGGGTGGAGCGTGAGGAGGAGTGGGAGACGGTGCGCCGCCTGGGCGTGCACTACACCCAGGGCTTCCTGTTTCACGACGCCAACACCAACCGCGTGCCGGTTCAAGCCGAGCCCTGACCGTTCGCGGGCAGCGATGGTCCAGACGCCCTCCTCCGCGCCGCGGGGGAGGGCGTCGTCGTTCACGGGGCGATGACCATCCTCGATCCGCCGAAGTCGAGAGCCGCGGATCATCCACCATTGACATACCGGACGGTAGGTACTCCTATGTGGAAGAACGGCGGTGCGCCGCACCGGGCGAGCCGCCGTGCATGATCCACCGAGCGAGGAGCGGGGTGATGGCGGCTGGAGCACCGATCGTGGCGCGGTCCCGCGCGGCGAACGTGGCGTTGTGGGTAGTTCAGCTGGTGCTCGCGTTCCTCTTTCTGGGCGCGGGCTTCGCCAAGCTGAGCGGAAATCCGGAGATGGTCGCCATGTTCGGCGTCATCGGCATGGGGCAGTGGTTCCGCTACGCCACCGGAGCCCTGGAGATCATCGGCGCCGTGCTGCTGCTGATCCCGGCGCTCGCCGCGTTCGGCGCGGTTCTGCTGGCCTGCGTGATGGTGGGCGCCATCTGCACGCACCTTTTCGTCGTCGGGGGCAGCCCCGCCATGCCGGTCGCGCTGCTGATGCTGGCGCTGATCGTGGCGTACTCGCGCCGTGACCGCCTGACGCGCCGCGGCGACCGGTAGGCGGCGTCCGGCCAGCCCGGCCGCTGCATGAGAAAGGCTCCCGTGCGGCTGCGCGGGAGCCTTTTCGCGGTCGGGACAGGGGTGCGGGTACGCGGGAGCGTCGCTCACGGGCAGGGAAGGGGCGCGGGGGGTAGAACATCCGGCCGCGGGTTCCTAAATTGCTGCGGCACCGGTGGAACCGCGGAAGGAAAGCGCGATGAACGGCCGCACCGAAGCACCCCCCGTACAGATGAGCCTGCCGGCCTACCCGCCCGCCCCGGCGCGCGTAGGGCTGGTGTACCAGCCCATGCCCGGCCGCGCGGTCAAGACCGTGGTGTCGCTGGTGGTGTGCTGGCTGCTCGCCGCGCCCTCGTTCTGGCTGCCGCCGCACTACCCCTGGCCGGTCGTCTGCATCTGCCTGGGCGCGTGGCTGGCCCACGAGTTCTGGACCGGGCGCTACCGCGTACGCTGGTTCGTGGGAATGTGCCCGCGCTGCGGCCGGCACCTGCGCATCGGCGCGGGCGCGCGCATCAGCCTGCCGCACACCGTGCCCTGCCTGGCCTGCCACTTTGAGCCGCGGCTGGAGGTGCAGCGCGCGGACGAACGCGCCCCCGAAAAGCTGCTGCGCCACGTGCTGGCGGACTGCACGGGCACGTGGGCGGAGCGGTGGATGTGGGACGAGCGGTTCCTGGGATGCGGCGCGTGCGGGGCGCGGCACCCCGCGACCCCCGAGTTCCGCCGTATCGCGGAGGCGGAAAACGAGCGCGGAGAGCTGCTTCGCCAACTGACGGATGAAGGGCGCTTCATGAACTGAGCGCGGCCGCGGCAACGCGGAATGACGGGTCTGCCTTCCGGGCCGGCGTCGCATGACGCCGGCCCGGCTTGCGTTTACGGGAGCCCCGGGAGAAGTCGCCCGGACGGGCAGAAGTGGGCTGGATGGTGAAACTGCAACGCCGCCGTTTCCCGCTCCGCCGGGCCGGGATCGCCCGTGTCGCGAGAAAGCGTTTCAAAAGGAATCTGATGACTTTTCCGTAGATCCGGCGTCAGATTCAGTGCGTTCGCTGCTACTTCCCAGAGTCTCACGAACGGCTATCTTCCGGAACCGCAGCCACCATGTATCGAGTTTGTCCGGCCTTCCCGATGGGGATGCCCGGAACGCTCTCCGCCCTCCCCGTTCTTGGCACCCCTCGACGATTTCCGGACCCGCGCCGCCAGCCTCACCATCGGCCAGCGGCTCACGGGGCAGTTCGCCATCCTGGGCCTGCTCCTGCTCGTGCTTGCCGCCGTGTCCTCCGCCGGCCTCGTGAACCTTCGCGGGGACCTAATCGAGGTGGAAGAGGAGCGGGAGCAGGCGGTGGCCACCAGCGACCTGCGCATGGAGATGGACCGCATGGTTCAGGCGCAGGTGCTCTATCTGGCCACGCGCGACCCCGTCTACCTGGCCGAACACGACGGCGCCTCGCGCCGCGGAGCCGCGCTGGTGCAGCGCGCCGCCGGTCTCGCCGAAGAGGACGAGGCGGAGGAACGCGAGTCGCTGGGCCGGCTGGCCGAGTGGCTGCGGGAGCACGACCGCGTGCACGCCCGGATCCGCACGCTCGCACAGGCGGGACGGATGGACGACGCGCTGGCACTGGCGCGCGCCTCGTCCGTGCCCACGGCCCGCGCCATGGGCGACCAGCTGGCGCGCACCATCCGCGAAGACATGGCCCGGGTGGGCGGGCTCATCCAGGAAACGCGCGACGACCAGCGGCTGCTGCTGGCTTTTGCCGTGGGGATGGCGCTCCTGTCCATGGGCCTGGCGTACGCCTTTTCGCGCCACACCCGGCGGCGCGTGGTGGACCCCATGCTGCGCGCCACCGACGCCGCGGAACGCATCGCCGCCGGCGACCTGCGGGGCGCCGTCCTCGAGGTGCGCGGGCGTGACGAGGTGGGCCGGCTGGCGCAGATGATCAACCGCACCACCGCCGAGCTCCGCGGGCTCATTCAGCCCATCCGCGAAACCAGCGACGATCTGGCCGAGCGCAGCGGGCGGCTGGGCGAGCTGGTGTCGGAGGCGGCGGAATCCGTGGAGGGGCTGCGCTCGGCGATCGTGCAGATCACCGCTGGCGCCGAAGAGCAGAGCACGGCCGTCCTGCAGGCCGCCGGCTCCACCGCGAGCGTCGCGGAACGGCTCTCCGACGTGGCCCGGCACGCCACCGACGTCGCGCACGCGGTGGCGGTGGCGGCCCAGACCGCGCGCGGCGGCGGCGAGCAGATCCAGGCCTCCATCGGGGGAATGCAGGAACTGCGGGCCACCGCGGAAGAAACCGACGTCACCGTGCGCGCGCTGGTGCCCTACTCCGGCGACGTGGGGACGTTTGTCCAGGTGATTTCGGAGATCGCCGACCAGACCAACCTGCTGGCGCTCAACGCGGCCATCGAGGCGGCCCGCGCCGGCGACCAGGGCCGCGGCTTCGCCGTGGTGGCCGACGAGATCCGCAAGCTGGCGCAGCGCTCGGCGCAGGCCGCCCAGCAGACCTCCGGGCGCGTGACCGCCATCCAGGGAGGAATCCAGCGCGCCGTGCAGGCCATTGAACGCAGCGGTGCGCAGATCGAGGAGCAGAGCGCCGCCTCGCGCCACGCGGGCGAGGCGCTGCACTCCATCCTCCTGGCCCTGGCCGACACCGAGCAGGCCGTGCAGGAAATCGCCGGCGAGGCGCGCGCAATCGCCCCGGAGCTGGACCGCGTTTCGGGGCTGATGGAGAGCGTTTCCGCCGTCGCCGAGGAAACATCCGCCTCCGCCGAGGAAATGTCGGCCATGAGCGAGCACGTAACCGCCGCCATGGACCGCGTGCACCAGTTCGCCAGCGGCGGCTCCGTGGAGGGCCAGCATTCCGTGGCGGGCGCCGCGCAGCAGCTGCGCGGCCTCGTCGTCCGCTTCGAGGTCTGACCATGACCGTTCACTCCCATCCCCGCGTATCGATGCGTTCCGTACAGGCCCTGCTCCTTGCCCTGCTCCTTTCCGCCGCCCTCCCGGCGGCCGCGCAGCGCGCCCCGGCGGCGCGAACCGCTCCCCCGTCTTCCCCCTCGCGGGCGGGCTCACGCCTGTCGTCCGCGCCGGACCCGCGCTTGGGGCTTCGCGGCGCGCCCGGGGCCGTGCCGGGCCTTCCCGCCCGCCCCGCGGCCGCGCGGAAAGAGGACGAGGAGTTCCAGATCGAGGTGAGCGGGCTGTGGGTGGAGGAAGCCTACAACCAGGAGGCCGGCGTGCTGCAGCAGACCGTGCGGGGCGCCGCGGGGGAGGACGGCTGGACGGTGGAGGTGGAGCAGGAGTGGCCGATTCTGTCTGAGCGGCACCAGTTGTCGCTGGAGGTGGAGGCCGGTGGCGACGGGGTGGAGGCCGTGGGCGCGGGATACCGCCTGCTGGTGCTGGGGGGCGATGACGAGCCGCTGACGCTGAGCCCCGGCATCGCCGTCGAGTACCCGATGGATTCCGGCGACGTGGAATTCCAGGCGCTGCTCCCGCTCGCCGTCCAGGTGGCGGAGAATTGGACGGCGAACGCACTCGGCGCGGTCAACCTGACGGTGGAGGAGGAGGAAAAGCGGGAGTGGTTCGCCGGCGGCTCGCTGTTCTGGCGCGCCCGTCCGTACGCCAACCTGATCGTGGAAGCCGTGTACACGCGCGGGGATTCGCCCTTTCCCGGCGACGGGCAGGTGGAGAGCGCGTACGTGCTTCCCGGGGTGCAGGTGGCCGTGCCGGTGGGCGGGCTGCACCTGGTGCCCGGCGTGGGCGTTCCCGTGGGATTCGGCCCCAGCCGGGGCCGCGCGGGCGTGATGCTGTACCTGAGCACCGAGGTGGGATTCGGGCGCTGAGCCGCGGTAACGCTTCATGATGTTGGTGTCAAGGACTTGAACATTCTGGGAAACGGGATATGTTATTGGCCTCGCCGGTCAGGACGGAACGGCGAGGCGCGGCGCCCCCGCCGAAAAGATGTTTGAAGAAGGGGGTTGACGCGGTGAGGCTGAGGCCTTACATTCTCCGTCCTTGCCGCGGGGTGGAGCAGCCTGGTAGCTCGTCGGGCTCATAACCCGAAGGTCGCGGGTTCGAATCCCGCCCCCGCTATGCCGGGCCCCGCCGCCGAAGTCGGGCGGTTTTTTATTCGGGGAAGCAAGGTTGCAGGGCCAGGTAGCTCAGTTGGTAGAGCATGCGACTGAAAATCGCAGTGTCGGGGGTTCGATTCCCTCCCTGGCCACCTGAACGTGTAGGTCAGTAGCTCAATTGGTAGAGCACCGGTCTCCAAAACCGGCGGTTGGGGGTTCGATTCCCTCCTGGCCTGCTCCCCGGACGAACGCTTCGGTGTTCGCGGGGGCCAAGGATGACCGCCTTGCGGCGGACTGAACTGGATGCTCGCGTAGCTCAGCCGGCAGAGCACTTCCTTGGTAAGGAAGAGGTCATGGGTTCGAGTCCCATCGCGAGCTTGATAGGTGGGCTCCCATCGTCTATCGGTTAGGACACGACCCTTTCAAGGTTGAGAGCGGGGTTCGATTCCCCGTGGGAGCGTCGGGTCTGGAACGTGCGGGCATAGCTCAGTTGGTAGAGCGCAACCTTGCCAAGGTTGAGGTCGCCGGTTCGAGTCCGGTTGCCCGCTTGGATGGGCCGGAGAGCAGACTCCGGAATACAAGTCAAACGCAAAAGGGGCCGTAGCTCAGTCGGTTAGAGTGCCGGACTGTCACTCCGGAGGTCGCGGGTTCGAGTCCCGTCGGCCCCGCTTTGGGAAATTGAAAACTTGGGTTGGCATCGCCGTTTACAGTGGCGATTCCTGGGGCCGTAGCTCAGTTGGGAGAGCGCTTGAATGGCATTCAAGAGGTCAGGGGTTCGATTCCCCTCGGCTCCATTGGCATGCGGGACGAGTAAAGCGGTGAGGTGGCCGAGTGGCTAATGGCAGCAGACTGTAAATCTGCCGGGCTTCGCCCTACGTAGGTTCGAATCCTACCCTCACCACTTTGGGCGGTTAGCTCAGTTGGTTAGAGCGCCACGTTGACATCGTGGAGGTCACAAGTTCGAGTCTTGTACCGCCCACTCGGGAGATGTTCGGGGCTGTAGCTCAGATGGGAGAGCGCTGCAATCGCACTGCAGAGGTCAGGGGTTCGATTCCCCTCAGCTCCACTACCACCGCCACTGTAGCTCAGGGGTAGAGCACTCGATTCGTAATCGAGCGGTCGTCGGTTCAAATCCGACCAGTGGCTCTGGTCAAATCGCGGCGGGTGGGTTACATTGTCTGGCCGCGCGGGAGTAGCTCAGTTGGCAGAGCATCAGCTTCCCAAGCTGAGGGTCGCGGGTTCGAGCCCCGTCTCCCGCTCTATTGAAAATCCGGGTTGTATGATTGCCCTCTGGTGTAATTGGCAACACGCCTGACTCTGACTCAGGAAAGTCCAGGTTCGATCCCTGGGGGGGCAACTGCGCCGCATGATGTGGGCTGACGCATGCGAGCGTAATGATGGAGAGGTGGGTGAGTGGCTAAAACCAACGGTTTGCTAAACCGTCCTGCCCAAAAGGCAGACGCGGGTTCGAATCCCGCCCTCTCCGCTCCGTCTTGGACCGGTGTCCGAGCGGCTTAAGGAGCACGATTGGAAATCGTGTGGGGTTAATAGCCCTCGTGGGTTCGAATCCCACCCGGTCCGCTCCGTAGGAATTTCGGGACGTGGCTCAGCCCGGTAGAGCACTCGCTTCGGGAGCGAGGGGTCGCCGGTTCAAATCCGGCCGTCCCGACTGTGAAGTCGGAAAGTTGTTGGAGGCGTAGTCTAATTGGTAAGGCACCGCACTCGAAATGCGGCGGGCGCAAGCCTTTGGGGGTTCGAGTCCCTCCGCCTCCGTTGTGCAGCCCGCAAATTGATCAAGCCCCGCAGGCCTCGTGCCTGCGGGGCTTTTTCGCGTACATACCCCAGGGAAACGGATCATCACGCAGAGCAGCAGAGGAGCAGAGAAAACCCTGCTCCGTTTCTTTTCCTCTGCTCCTCTGCTGCTCTGCGTGAGATTGTGTTGCTCCTCCTCCGTGCCCTCCGTGTGAAACGGCAGTTGTCCGTCTCATCGCCGGAGCGTGCACGAGAGCCGGCCATGCACTCCCCGGCGGCACGCGACTCGCGGCGGGGCGCGCGTCCGCATTCGGTCCATCCCCGAAGTCACTCCCGTGAAGACATCCATCCCCTTCGTGCGCGGCGTGCGGCTGCGGCGCGACTCCGTTCCGCGATCCGCCGTGTATCCGTTCAGCCTCGCCGCGGTGCAGCAGGTGGAGCGGCTGCGCCTGGAGCGAGGCATCACCTTCTTTGCCGGCGAGAACGGGACGGGAAAGAGCACGGTGCTGGAGGCCATCGCCATCCTGCTGGGCTTCAACCCCGAGGGCGGGTCGACGGACCTGCGGTTCGAAACGGTCGCGCGCTCGTCGTCATCCCTGCACGAACACCTGGAACTGCTGACGCTGGACGGCTCCGCGGACGACGGCTTCTTCGTGCGCACCGAGGGGCTCTTCAATCTGGCGACGGAGGTGGACCGGCAGGACGAGGAGATGGAGGAGATCGCGCGAGAGGCGAAGCGGTGGAGCGGAGTCACGATGACCGGCTACCGGCCGCTCTCCAACCGCTATGGCGGCGGCCGCTCGCTGCACCAGCAGTCGCACGGCGAGGCCATGCTGGCCCTGCTCAGCAACCGGCTGGGCGGCGGCGGCGTGTACCTGCTGGACGAACCGGAAACGGCGCTCTCTCCGCTGCGGCAGATGGCGCTGCTTTCGGTGATGCACCGGCTGGCGCGATCAGGATCGCAGGTCATCATCGCCACGCACTCGCCCATTCTGCTGGCCTATCCCGGCGCCCGCATCTACCGCTTTGACGAAGACGGGATCGACGAGACGGAGTACGAGGAGACGGATGCGTACCGCGTCACGCGCGACTTTCTGGACCACCGCGAGCGTTCCCTGCGCACTCTCCTGGCGGCGGATGAGGTAGGGGAGGACGATCGATAGGCGCCATCGGCCAAGATGGTGATCATCCGAACGGGCCGAGGCGGTGAAGCCGAAATCACGGGTGGCGGAAAGTGTCCTGTAGTGAGGACGCGATTGACGCTAAAAGGAAACACATGTAGATTCGCTATCCCGATACAGAATAACGATTTATGGCTGCGGACGACCGCGCGGGATTGTGAGCGCGGTGCCGGTCCGGGTGCTTCTTTTGGAGGTTCTCCATGCAGGTACGGCGATCAGAAGACCGCCGGTTGCGCCTGGTGCTGGCGCAGCCGACGGGGTGGATCACGGGTGGAGATGTGTCGCCACGCCGCCCCACGTCGCGCCGGGACACCCTTCCCGACGCGCTGGAGGTGCGCGACGGGCTTCCCGAGTCGGTGGAACGGGGCGAAAACCTGGTTCTGCTGCTGGATGGGCCGGATGGCGAGGGCGTGCTGGTGACGGGCGCCGTGGCCGGCCGGGTTCCGCAGTCGCGCGAGATCCCGGACCTGATGGACCGCGCCGCGGTGGGCGCCGCCGTCTTTCTGCGCGAGCGCAACCGCACGGAAAAGCGCCAGCGCCTGCCCGACCAGCTGATTGGCTACTTCGAGGAGCTGAACGCGGCGGACACGGAGCCCGACGTGCTGCGGTCGCTGGCCACGCACGCGCTGCGCATCGTGGGCGCGTACACCTCGGTGGCGCTGGCGCGCGAGACGGAGCGCGGGCTGCTGCGCGCGCCCATGCCCGTGGAGCCATGCGCCTGCCGCACCCGCCTGTGCATCGCCTGGGACGACCGCTTTGCCCAGCCCGGGCTGCTGATGGCGGAAGACGCGCGTCCCGGCGGCACCTGCCCCACCGCGGCCGGGCTGTTTGGCGATCCGCACACGGTGATGGTGGCGCACGTGCCGGTCGGAGAAAGCGCCGTGCTGGTGCTGGCCGAGCGCCGCGACGAGCGCATCTTTGAGCCGGAAGACTGGGACGTGCTGCGCGCGCTGGCGCTGCAGGCAGAGATGTCGCTGCGCCGCATCCGGCTGCTGGAGGAAGTGCGCACGCTGTCGCTTACCGATCCGCTCACCGGGCTGGGCAACCGACGGCACATGGAGCTGATGCTGGCGCAGGCGTGGGCCGCGGCGGGGCGGGGCGAGTCGCTGGCGGTGCTGGCGCTGGACCTGGACGGCTTCAAGCAGATCAACGACGCGCGCGGCCATCACGCGGGCGACGAACTGCTCTGCGCCGTGGCCCAGGCGCTGCGCTCCGAGGCGCGCGCGGCCGACATCGTGGTGCGCTGCGGCGGCGACGAGTTTCTGGCCATCCTGCCCGGCGGCACCGCAGACGGCGCGCAGCTGCTGGCGGAGCGGGTGCGCCGCCGGCTGGACGGGCAGGTGGGGATCACGGCCGGGGTGGCGGTGTTCACCCCGGAAACGGCGGACCCCGAAGCGCTGATCCGCGAGGCGGACCGCCGTCTGTGCGACATCAAGGCACGGCGCCGGACGCTGGCGGCCTAGCCCAGCGCCGGCGCCCCGCCGGTCAGCAGAACGAACTCCGGCAGCAGGCCGCACTCGGCGTCGTAGTCGTCGTCCGAGTCGGTGGCGCGGGGATCGTCCAGCACCTGCAGCAGCACCTCTACCACCGCGGGATCAAACTGCGTCCCCGCGCACCGCCTCAGTTCGGCGCGGGCCACATCTTCCGTATACGCCTCCTTGTAGCTGCGGCGCGCCACCATGGCGCAGTACGCGTCCACCGCCGACACGATGCGCGCGGCCAGGTGGATCTGCTCGCCGTGCAGCCCGTCGGGGTAGCCGGTTCCGTCGTACCACTCGTGATGGTGCAGCACCACGTCGGCCACGGTGCCCAGGGCGGGAACGCCGCGCAGCAGATCGTGCCCCACGCGCACGTGCGCGCGCACCAGCTGCACCTCTTCCGGCAGCAGCGGGCCGGGCTTGTTGAGCACGCCGTCGCTCACGCCGATCTTGCCCACGTCGTGCAGCAGGGCCGAATAGCAGACGATCGCCAGGTCGTACGGGCTCATCCCCATCCGTTCCGCCACCATCCGCGCATACCGCGACGCCATCTCGCAGTGCCCGTGCGTGGAGGGGTCCTTGGCCTCCACCGCGTCCGCCAGCATGCTCACGGTGGACAGGTACGCGTGCTGAAGCTCCCGCTCCAGCCGCCGGTTGCGCACGGCGACCTCGGCCTGGCTGCCCACGGAGATCAGCGAATCCACGTCCTCCTTGTCGAACTCCCCCGAGCGGCGGTCCGCCGCGATCACCACTCCGCTCAGATCCGCCATCAGCAGCACCGGCGCGGCAACGAAGCCGCGGAAGTCTTCTCCCGGCCCCGGCTCCGGCAGGCCGGCCACGCCCCCCTCCGCGTTGCAGACCAGCGTTTCGCCGCCGTCCAGCACGCGGCGGGCGAGCGCTTCCAGGAAGGGGGAGGGCTGAAGGCCGTCCTGCTGCATCCCCAGCGACGCGCGCACGCGCAGCGGCTCGCCGGCGGCGCCCGCGGTGATGTACGCGCCCCGCTCCGCGTCGGTGATGGTGAGGCACGCCTGCAGGATCAGCCGGTACACGTCTCCGCCGAAGAGCGCGCCGTGAATTTCCCTGAGCGACTGCTCCAGGCATTCCGCGCGGCGCCGCTGCCGTTCGGCGATGGCGCGCTGCGTGGCGGCTTCCGACTCGGCGCGTTCGGCGCGGGCGCTCCATTCCGCGCGGGCGGCCCGGTAGGCGTCGGCGGCGTGCGCCAGGTCGCGCATGACCAGGTCGTCGGCGGGGCCGTAGCCGAGGGGCAGGGACTGGAGGTCGGACATGGAGCGCTCCCGGACAGGCGGACGGCATCAGCCCGCGGCGCGGGCTGAACTGCCATTTCGCGCTGAAGTTCAAGGAGCGTACCGGGCGCACCCGAAGCGCCCTCCCGTCCGTCCCGCTGGCGGCGGAGATCGTGGAAAACCCCGCGGCTGGCGGGAACCGATGGACAAAAAGCCCCGCCCGGAACTCCGGGCGGGGCTTTTCAATCGGGGCCGATGCGGGTCAGAGCTTGGGAGCCACGTGGGATTCCCGTTCCACCCGCAGCGCTTCCACGTCTTCGGGCGTCCACTCGTTCAGCCGGTCCACTTCGGCGCGGATCTCGGAGTAGGCGGAGCGGCTGACCTCGTTGCGGCGCTCGCGGGCGGCAAAGGCGGCGCCGCGCGCCTCGTCCCAGCGGCCGGCGTCCACGTACGCGTGAATCAGCGTCTCGTACACGAGCGGATGCGGGTAGCGGCGCAGCAGCTCGCGCAGCTGCGGGATCGCGGCGATGCGCGCGTCCCGCGTGAGCAGCTCCATCTCGATCAGGTCCTCGGCCACTTCCGTGCGCCGGCCGAGCAGTTCCTGAAGTTCGCCCGGGTACGTCTTCTGGTCGAATTCGCCCAGCGCGCGCGGCGTGGGCGTTTCCCGGCCGAAGATGGAGTGGAAAATGGAGGTGTGCGGCGGAGAGTCTTCGCCTTCGTCCGCCGTCCGTTGCCGGAGCCAGTGCCGGATGCCCATTGCGATTTCGCGTGGATGTGGATGCTGACTGCGCCGTAAACGACAGGCAAGGAGTGCGCCGGGGTTCCTCATCCCAGGCTTCCGCCCAATCCCCGAAGGCAGGTGGGTGCTGGCGGCGATGTGCGGTGTGCGTTCCCGGCTTTGGGGCCCCTCCCCCGGCCCCTCCCCGTGCAAACTGCCGCACGGAGAGGGGAGAACTGCAACTCACCCCGATCTGGATGGTGCCGATGCGCAGACGGGGCCCCCTCCCCCCAACCCCCTCCACCCGCTCCGCGGGAGAGGGGGAGCCGTTCGGCGCGGAGGCGGGCGTCGGCACCCATCGCCTGGGTTTCGCCCGGCGGTTGAAACCGCGCCTCGAAAGACACGAAGTCCGCCTTCGCGGACTGCGGCGCGGGTTGGTCGCGCGTCCCGGTGCAGTTGAAGCCCCGAACCGGGCGCGAATAGCGCGGTGTCGGGGGTTTCCGCTGTTTGAGCGGCGGATTCATTCGCTCCAGAGAATCCGCTCACCCGACGAACCCCGCCGCCCGCGCCGAACTTTCCGCCCGCCCCAACCCTCCCCCAGTCTTTTTTGGGGGAGGGTGGGCGAGTAGTACGAGCCCGGGTGGGGGCCGCCCGAGAACACCGCCGCCCACAACGAGCTCTCCCGCCGCTCCCCATCAACCGCACTCACGCACCCCGCACGCCGCACTCACGCACTGCCGTTATTCCATCTCCACTTGGCGCACTTCCAGAATTTCGGAAAGCGTGCAGAGCGCGTCGACCACGTTCGCCGGGACGCGGCTGTCGACGGAGACAGCGGCCAGCGCTTCGCCGCCGATCTGCAGGCGCGCCTGGTGGTACTCGGCGATGTTGACGCCCGCCTCGCCCAGCAGCGTGCCCACGCGCCCGATCACGCCGGGAACGTCGCGGTTGCGGATGACCATCATCACGCCGCGCGGCGCCACGTCCACGCGGAACCCGCCGATGCGGATGATGCGCCCGTGCGTCTCGCCCAGCAGCGCGCCGCCCACGCGGATGCTGCGCTCGCCGCCCTCCAGCCGCAGCTCGATTTCCTCGCCCTGCTCGCCGCGCGGCTCCACGTACGCCCACGCCGTCTCGATCCCGCGCTCCGCCGCTACGTGCTGCGCGTTCACCAGGTTGATGGCGCGGCGCTCCACCACGTCGCGAAGCGCCCCCTGCAGCGCGGAAAGCAGCAGCGGCCGCGGCGCGTTCTCGCGCGGGCCGGTGTAGCGCACCTCCAGCGAGCTGAGCGCGCCGGGAACCAGCGCGCGCCCCAGCCTGCCGAGCCGGTCGGCCAGGAGGAGGAGCGGGCGCAGTTCGCGCGTGGCCGCGCCGCCCACGCCGGACGAGTTCATCGCGGCGCTCAGGTCACCGGTGACCAGCGCGTCGCGCACGGCCTCGCACGCCTCCACCGCCACGTTGCGCTGCGCATCCGTCGTGGAGGCGCCCAGGTGCGGCGTCAAAATCAGGTTGGGGATGGCGCGCAGCGGCGAATCCACCGGCAGCGGCTCGTGATCGAACGCGTCCACCGCGGCGCCGGCGATGCGGCCGGAGGTCAGCGCGTCCGCCAGCGCGTCTTCCGCCACCACCCCGCCGCGCGCGAGGTTGAGGACGAACGCCTGCCGTCCCATTCGCGACAGCTCCGGCGCGCCGATCATCCCCCGCGTCTCGTTGTTGAGCGGAACGTGCACGGTCAGCACGTCGGCGCGCTCCAGCGCCTCGTTCAGCCGTTCCACGCGCTCGATGGCCAGCTCCTCGAAGCGGGGCGCGGCGATGTACGGATCGTAGCCGATGACCTGCATGCCGAACGCCCGCGCACGCCGCGCCATCTCCCCGCCGATGCGGCCGACGCCGATGATGGCCATCGTCTTTCCGCGCAGTTCGATGCCGCCAAGTTTGCTGCGGTCCCAGCGCCCGGCCCGCATGCTTTCCGCCGCGACGGGTACGTGGCGCGCAAGGCCGATCAGCACGCCGAACGCCAGCTCCGCGACGGAAACCGTGTTGCCGCCCGGCGCATTGATGACGGCGATGCCCAGCTCCGTCGCCGTGGGCAGGTCCACGTTGTCCACCCCAACCCCGGCCCGCCCGATGATGCGCAGCCGCTCGCCCGCCTGCAGGAACTCGCGCGTCACCCTGGTCGCGCTGCGGCCGATGAAGGCGTCGTACGTGCCGATTTCCTCCAGCACTTCGGTCAGCGGGCGGGTGGGCTTTTCCACCACCTCGATGTCCGGGTGCGCGCGCAGGATGGCGACGCCCTCGGGGTCGACCTCGTCGGTGACCAGCACGCGATAGCGGCGTTCCGTCATCCCAGCACCTCTTCCAGGGCGGCGAGGAGCAGGTTCAGTTCATCCACCGTGTGGTCTCCCATGTGGCCGATTCGGAATGTGGTGTCCTTGAGCGTGCCGTAGCCCGTGCCCAGCGTCCAGCCGCGGGCCGTCATTTCCCCGGAGATGCGCGTGGCCGGCATGGCTCCGTCGACCGCGATCGTGGTGACCGTGGGCGAGCGGTAGCCCTCCGCCGCGAAGAGGGAGAGCCCCCAGCGCGGGCCGCGCTCCTGCACCCATTGCCACGTGCGCTCCGCCATGTCCCAGTGCCGCCGCGCGCGCGCTTCCACACCTTCGGCGCCAATACGGGCACATTGCTCCGCGAGGGCGTAGATGAGCGAAACAGCCGGTGTCGTCGGCGTCTGGTGCTTTTTGGCGTACGCGTCGAACTCGATCAGGTCGAAGTACTGCCCGCGCCCGCGCAGCGTCGCCGCCCTGGCCATCATCCGTTCCGACGCCGTGCCGAACGCCAGCCCCGGCGGGAGCGCGACGGCCTTCTGCGAGCCCGTCAGCAGGAAGTCGAGCCCCCACGCCTCCGCCTCCACCAGCATTCCGCCCACACTCGTCACGCCATCGACGAGCAGCAGGATCTCTTCGCCGGTCTCCGCTTCCGCCCGGCGGACGGCTTCGGCGATGTCGGAAAGGGGATTGAGGACGCCGGTGGATGTTTCCGAGTGGACGACGGTCACCGCGTCACACTTTCCGTCACGGAGGCGCGTGTAGACCTCCTCCGGATCGTGCGCGCGGCCGAACTCCACGTCGTACATCTCCACGTCGCGGCCGCAGTCGTCCACCAGATCGCGGAAGCGCGCGCTGAACGCGCCGTTCACGAGGGAGAGCGCGCGGGTGCGCACGCCGTTGCGGATGGCACCTTCCATCAGCCCGGTGGCGGAAGAGGATGCGACGTACACCGGACGGCTGGTGCGGAAGATGGCGCGCAGCACGGGGTCGCAGGCGCCAAGCAGGGCAGACATTTCGCTCCCGCGATGGCCGATTACGGGGCGCGTCATGGCGGCGAGCACGTCGGGGTGCACTTCGGTGGGCCCCGGAAGAAAGAACCGCCCGAACTCCGCCGGCGCGGGAAGATGCACGTTCTCGGTCACAGTGGACGCGGGTACGGGTTGATGCTGATTGGTGCGTCTCGATTACTCGAGGCGGATTCGGAGAAGGTCCTCGCCTGGGTTCTGCTCCCCCTGAAACAAGGTTCGGGAGGTTCGATGGAACCCGGTGCATGCTGAGGCACCCCTCACCCCCCAACCCCCTCTCCCGCAAGCGGGAGAGGGGGAGCCGTTCGGCGCGGAAGCAGGTTCGGCGCGCGTCCGCCAGATCATCGGCGGTTGAAACCGCGCCACGAAACACACGAAATCCGCCTGCGCGGACTGGGACTCCATCTCTGTTCGCGTCGCCTACGCAGTTGAAGCCCCGAACGGCGCCTGTGGGCGTCGTGTCGGGGGTTCCCGCTGTTTGAGCGGCGGATTCATTCGCTCAACGGGGTTCGCGCGCCGCTGACATCCACCCACATCCAAATCAGCCGTCGCGATCAGCCGGCGCGCAGAAGCTCGTAGCCGCGGGCGAGGAGGTGCGCCCACGGGGAGCCGGACAGGCGCTCGCGGTCCCCTGCGGTGCACGCGAGCGCGAGCACGGGCGCGAGGCTCGGGTCGCGCAGCACGTGGTCGGCGCCGGCGGCCACGGCGGGGCGGAACTCCACGCCCATGTACGCGGCGAATGCATCGACGGCCGGGCGCGCCTCGCGGTCGGTGGCGCCGTCTCCCACCAGGAGCGCGGGGCGGGGAAGATCCCACCCCGCCAGCACGCGTGCCTTGCCGCCGCTGGCCGCGAGCGGCGAGTCATCCTCAAACCCCTCGTACTCGCCCGCCGTGCTGAACCGCAGCCCGACGGCCGCCACGTGATCGTCCGCGATCGCAAGCTCCGCCGCGACCGCGTCCACTGCCGGGCGCACACCGCCGGAAAGGATGCGGACATCCTTCTTCAGCCACAGGAGCGCCGCGACTACCTCGCGCGCATCGGGCACGAGCGTTCGCACGTACTGCCTGCCGATCTCGTCCACCTGCGCGCGCGTCGGGCGGATGAGCGCCAGACGGCGGCCGTACACCTCTTCCAGCGGCACTTCGCCGCGCATGGCGGCATCCGTGAGCGCTGCCACCTGCTCGCGGTACGGTCCGGCGAGTTCGTCGATGCCCTCGATGCCGACGAGGGTGCAATCGCAGTCGAAGACTACCGTGGCAAAGCCGGTCACCGGATCACGATCGCAAAGGCGGAAGATGAGCAGGCATGCTGGCGAAGTGAGCGCCATTCGGCAATGGGCAGAACGTCTGCCAAATTCGATCTCGGAGCGCCGGGCGCGTCCAGGAAGGCGTCCGGGCGCCGCATCGTCACGTTTCTCACGCCGTTCTCGCGCGGAAAATAGATCCTTCGTCGGCGCCAGGGTTCGTCTCGGCCGCCGCTTCGGCCGGCGCCTCCTCAGGATGACGCCAACGGGCGTTGCGGCAACGGGTTGCGTACCTCCGAACCGTGGCCGTGTCTGCCGCCGCCGGGTCCCGTCTGCCGCGCCTGTCGCGCCATCTGCGCCGGCTATGGAATGCGTCTGCGCAACGTCCCGCCTGCCACGCGCCCCGCGCCCGCGGTGGCGGAAACCATAGGCTTCGTGCCAAGGGCCGCGCGTCGCCGTTACGCATTCCGCGTCACCGTCCACACGTCCACACGTCCACACGTCCACACGTCCACACGTCCACACGTCCACACGTCCACACGGCGGCTGCCGGCTCCCGTGTTCACGCTCGAGGCCGCTAGTCATCCATCGACACAACAGAACGCCGGAGAGCGATCAGGACATGAGGACGGGGGCGAAGCCGGCGGGGAGCGCCAGGACGAAGGTGGACCCCACGCCGGGCTTGGAGCGCACGCTGATATCGCCGCCCAGACGGCGCGCGAGCTGGCGGGAGAGGGACAGCCCCATTCCCGTGCCGCCGTACCGCCGCGTCGCCGATCCATCCACCTGCCGGAACGGATCGAAGATCGCTTCCATGTCGGCTTCCGCGATGCCGATCCCCGTATCCTCCACCTCCCAGACGACGGCGTGCCGCGCGTCCCCGCCCGCGCGGGCCTCCGGCGTCCACGGCGAGCCGCTGCTGATGCGCACGCGGATGGTGACGCTGCCGCTGGCGGTGAATTTGTACGCGTTGCCCACCAGATTGCGGAGAATGCGCACGACCTGGCTGGGATCGGTGCGCACGGGGACGGCGGCGTCCGGCGCCAGCGTGCGCACCACCACCTCCGGCGAGGGCGCGGGCAGGCCCGACATCGCCGCCCGGGCCAAGGCCACGGCGTCGCACGTTTCCGGCTTCACATCCAGCCGGCCCAGCTGCAGGTTGGCCATGCTGAGCAGGTCGTCGATCAGGTGCATGAGCGCCATGGCGGCCGCCTCCACCTTTTCCACGCTGGCCGACTGCTCGGCGGTGAGCGGCCCGCCGTGCTGTTCGCGCAGCAGATAGGTGAAGCCCAGGATGGCCGTGAGCGGCGTGCGCAGCTCGTGCGAGACGTTGGCCAGAAACTCGTTCTTGAGCCGCCGCGCCTCTTCCGCCTCGCGAAAGCGCGCCTCCAGTTCCACGTTCTGCTCGCGAAGGCGCAGGTTGGCCCGCTGCAGGTCCTCGATGAGGTGCGCCTTTTCCGCCGTGGCGCTCAGCTGGTCGGCTACCAGGCGCAGCAGAGAGCGGTCACCCTCATCCAGCTGCTCCGTCTGGCGGAAATAGAAGGTGAGCGCTCCCTCCGGCCGCCCGTCCAGCACCACGGGAAGCGCCACCGTGGAGGCAAAGCCCAGTTCGCGGGCCGCGTCCCACCAGTCCGCCAGCGCGGTGTCGGCAAATACGTCGTACACCTCCACGAAGCGGTGCTCGGCCACGGCGATCCCCGTGGGGCCCAGCCCGACGCGCACACGCATTTCGCCAAGGAACGGACGGAATTCCGCGGGCCAGTTCCACGCCGCCACCAGGCGCAGAACGTCGTCGCTCTCGCGCAGGTACACGCATCCGAACGCCGCGCCCACCACGGGCGCAACGCGTTCCAGCGCAAGCCGATACACCTCTTCGGGGCCCCGCGCCGTCAGGAACGCGTGGGCGATTTCCCTCGCGGCGCGAAGTTCGCGAACGTGCCTCTCGTGCGCGGGAAGTGGCGTAGCTACTGAGGTTTCGTGCACGGCAACTCTCTTGACGTGTGCGGAGGGTGCGCCTACTCTACGGTGCGAACGGCGCTGCCGTTTGGTTTTGTGCCAATTCACACCCCACTTTCGACAGGAGCTCCTTCGTGAACAAGTCTGATCTCATTCAGCAGCTTACCTCCCGTGCCGACCTGAGCCGCGCTGAAGCCACCAAGGCCATCGACGCGCTGTTCGGGGTCGAGGACGGCATCATTTCGGAGGCGCTGCGGAACGGGGACAAGGTTCAGATCACGGGGTTCGGCAGCTTCGAGACCAAGAAGCGCGAAGCGCGCAAGGGCCGCAACCCGCGGACCGGCAAGGAGATCGACATCGCCGCCAGCACCAGCGCGGCTTTCAAGATCGGCAAGCGCCTCAAGGACATGCTCGGCGCGTCCTGAACCATTGATCGACGGCGGAGCGTTCGCCGGTTCCACTTCACGAAAGCCACGGCCCAGCGCCGTGGCTTTCGTGTTTTCCGCCACAGGCGCGTCAAGAGCTTTCGCGTCGAGGACGGAGGGTAGCGCGATCAGCCCAGCTGAGGCGCGTTCGGAGAGGGCCCCCTCCCCCCAGCCCCCTCGCCCCGCAAGCGGGGGAGGGGGAGCCGTTCGGCGCGGAGGCGGGTTCGGCTCGCGTCCCCCGGCAGGCCCCTCCCCCGGCCCCTCCCCGTGCAAACTGCCGCACGGAGAGGGGGGAACTCACACCGGATTCGGCGGCCACGGTGCAGTTGAAGCCCCGATCGTGGACGCGACAGCGGCCATGAGTCGGGGGTTCCCGCGGTTGGAGCGGCGGATTCATCCGCTCTCGTGCCGGAGGGTGGGCGAGTAGTACGAGCCCGGGTGGGGGCCGCCCGCGAACTTCGCCATCCCGTCAGGTCATCTTTCCCGAAAAAGACGCGTCCAGATCGCCTTGCACGGTTCCGTTCGCGCGGCGCGGCGGCTATCGTGCATGTTCACGCCGTGTCCGCGGTCCGTTGCACGTTCAACCTCTCACCTTGCGCATGGGCCGGAAGAAGCGCCTCCCGACCGCTGAACCAGCCTCGCCGGGCATCTCGCGCGAGGTGTGGGGGCGCGTGCACCCCATTCTGGACCTGCACGGAATGACGGGCGAAGAGGCGCGGCGGCGGACGGAGGTCTGGCTGCGCGACCAGCAGGCGCGCAACGTCCGCACGGTGATCGTGGTCACCGGCCGCGGGCTGCATTCGCGCGGCATCCCCGTCGTCAAGAACGAGGTGGAGGACCTGCTCACCGCGCTCAAGGGGCGGCTGGTGAGCGGATGGGAGGATGCCAGCCAGGGCGGCAGCTTTCGCGTGGAACTGCGCCGCCCGCCGCCGCCCGCGCGCCCCGCCGCGCCCGTGTTCCGCTCGCCCGTGCTGGACGATGCACACCCCGCGCTGCGCCTGCGCGCCGCCGAGGCGCTCGCCGAACTGGGCGTGAGCCCCACGCCCGCGCTGCTGGACGCCGAAATCCGCCGCATGCTGGCCGAGGGCGCCGAGGACGGCTGATGGTCGGGCGCGGTGGTTGCCGGGTACCTCGGTGCCGGGGCGACTGAAGTCGCGGCAACAACGGCGCGAACTCCGCCTGCGCGGACTGGGGCAGCGGGTCTGATGCGTCTCGACCTGCGCCGGCCCGCGCCGCCATCCAGGAGCGAATGAATTCGCCGCTGGACCCGCACGAAGTCCGCCTGCGCGGACTGGGGCGGCGGATTCAGACGCGCGGCGCATCGATCCGCATCGGCCGAAATTCCCGAAATCTGCCCGGACCCCCGCGCGGCGCTAGTGTAGCCGACGCAAAGGGCGGCGCGCAATGGTGGCGCGCCGCCCTCCGTCGTCCCCGTGCAGTGCGGATCCAGTCAGAGACGCACGACGCCGATTCCGCAGCCGCGCCCGCCAGCCTGGTCCTGGTCGATGAACTGCGCCGTCTTTCCCGGATGCCGCCGCTTCAGTTCCCGCCACAGCGGCTGCACCTGGTTGCCTGGGAGTTCCGGGTTGGGATGGATGTCGTGCAGCGCGGCGATGCCTCCCGGGCGCACGAGGCCGCTGTAGAGCGCCCAGTCCTGCCGCACGCCGGCCTCGGAGTGGTCGCCGTCGATCCACAGGAAGTCTACGGACTGTCCCGCCAGGATCTCCACGAGGCGGTCGCGCGTTTCCGGAAGATGAGAATCACCCGTGACCTCCGCGAGCGTCTGGGCCGGCTGAAGCGCGCGGCGTACGGCGAGCAGGTCGTCCGGCCGCGTTCCCATCCCCTCCGCCGGATTGGGCAGGTCGATGCTCACCAGCAGCGCATCCGCCGCGGCGGTCGCGGCCCAGCACCGCAGCGTCCCCCCGCGGTGCGTCCCGATCTCCACCACCACGCCCGGCCGCAGCTCCGCGACGCGGCTGATGAGGCTCGCCAGCTCCCACGTGCGCTGCATGGCGCCGTGCTCGCGGATGGCCGTGCGGGCCATGCGCACCGGCGCCGGTCCGTTTCGCGCCATGAGCGCGGCCACGCGGGAGGCGCGGCGCAGGTTGTGGATCATGTTCATGGGCGGGTGGGGCGGGGGAGGGATGATGGGGAGGAGCGCGGCCCGAGATGATTTCGAACGGAAGCGCCCCCGCGCGCCGGCACGGGGGCGCTTTCGATTACAGCGGGTGCGTGTGGATGCCCGCCGTGGACGGCATGGGATCAGTCCTCGCGCGGACGACGGAATCCACCGCCGCGCGACGGGGCTCCACCACCGCCACCGCTGCCGCCGCGGGATCCGCCGCCGCCGTATCCACCGCCCCCGGAGGGACGCCCGCCGCCACCGCCGTATCCACCGCCGCCGCCACGGGGACGGTCGTCGCCGCCACGCGGGCCGCGGTCGTCGCGGCGCGGGGGCCGATCATCGCCGCCGCGAGGAGGAGCGCCGTCGCGCGGTCCGGGGCGCTGCATGCGCCGCGGAGGTCCGCCGCCGTCGCGTCCGCCCGCGGGCGCCTTGCGCTGGCGGTCGTAGTCCACGCGCAGGCTGCGGCTCTTCATGGTGGTGCCGTTGAGCGCGCTGATCACGCGCTCCGCCACGTCCGCGGGCACCTCGACGATGCTGAAGGTGTCGCGGATGTCGATCTTGCCGATGTTGCTGCCGGGGATGTCGGCTTCGCCGGCGATGGCGCCCATCAGGTCGCTGGCCCGCACGCCGTCGCGCTCGCCCAGGCTGATGAACAGCCGGGTGAAGGCGGAGGGCGCCGGTCCCGCGTCCGTCTGTCCCGCCGCGGGGCGGGCTTGGGGACGCGCCGCGCGGGCAGCCTGCGCCGCCGCGGGCATGGCGTCCGCCGAGGCGGCCACGGCGGCCGGACGGCGGCGCAGCAGCGCGGAGGCCGCCGCCGCCACTTCCGCCGGGGTGAAGTCGTCGAACAGCGGCTCCAGGATGAGCATCTGCGCGGACAGATCTTCTTCGCGGATCGCGCGGCGCAGTTCGCCGCGGAAGGCGCGCAGGTCCGCCGAGCGCGAAACCGGCTCTTCGCCCGCGATCCCCGCCGGCTGGGCGTGGAAGTTGGCGCGCTTGGCGATCTGGCGCAGGTGCCCCAGTTCGCGCGGCTCCACCAGGATGAAGCCCGGGTCCTCGCCGCCGTGGCGCGCGGTCAGCGTTTCCTCGTCCGCGGGGACGTCAAAGCTGATCACCTGCCCGGCCGGTGTTTCCGTCTCGTCTTCGTCCTCCGGCGCGGAGCCGATGACGGCCACTTCGGTGTCCGGATCATCCGCGTCGCCCACCAGGAAGCCGCGCATGGAGAGCGCTTCGGCCACCTGCGCGGCGCGTTCTTCCGTGCGGCAGTACAGCACGGTGACGTCGCCCTCACCGCGGCCGTTGCCGCCCAGCAGGCGCGCCACGGTGTCCACCTTGTCGCGGTCGGCGACGGGGACGTAGCCCACGGTGGACGTGGGCGCGGGCGCGGGGACGTTGTCCGGCACCGCGGCCTCGGCCGGGTAGCGGATGGCGCGCTTGACCCGGCGGCTGGCCAGGTCTTCCACCGGCTCGATCACCTCGGCGGTGATGATGATGCGCTGCGCGTCGCGCGGCAGGTGATCGAACAGCGTTTCCAGCACTTCCCATCCACCCAGCGCGTGGATTTCGGCGGCGCCGTCGATCACCACGGCCTCCACGCCTTCGAGCTTGACGTCGCTGGAGCGCACGGCTTCCATGACCTCGGCCGGCGTCGCGGCCAGCACGTCGGCCTGCCCCGCCGCCGTGCCCCATCCGCCGCCGGAGGCCGAGACGCTCAGCCCGCCCGCGTGGGCAAAGGGCACCAGTTCCAGCGCGGCGCGGTCCGCGGCCTCGGGGGTGGCGGAAAGAATGAGCAGGCGCGTGCCGCCGGCTGCTTCTTCCGCCTCGTCTTCGCCGGTTTCGCGGGGCGACAGGCGGTCCAGCACGCCCAGCCCGTAGGCCAGCGTCTTGCCGGATCCGCTGCCCGCGCGCGCCACCAGGTTGCCTTCGCGGCGAAGCACCGGAATGGCGGCTTGCTGCAGGGCGGTGGGGCGCTCGATCCCGGCGTCTTCCAGCGCCGCGAGGAGCGGCTCGCGAAGCCCGAGGTCGTTGAATGAAGCCATGTACGTCGTTCCGTCCGTCTGGGTGGGTCACACCGACGCGCAGCGTCAACCGATTCGCGCGCCCGCATTCGCAAGGTTCCTGCCCGGCGCCGGCCAGTTGCGGCGCGCGGGGTGGACAACTTACGTCACGCGGGCGCGATACGCGAAGTTGGGTCGCGATTCATCGCAGGGCGCCGCTGATTCCGGGTGCATTTTCACGCGGAGGACGCGGGGGTGGCGGAGGGGCGCGGGGGAACCGATCAACAACGGATCCCTCACGCAGAGCAGCAGAGCAGCAGAGAAAAAAGAAGAAATGATCGGGCTCACACGGAGCCGACGAAATCAACGGAGTACATGACTTCTGTTCCTGTTGACTCTGTTAACTCTGTGTGATGCCTTTTGTTGTCTGTTCTCTGCTCCTCTGCTGCTCTGCGTGAGATTGCTGTTCCTCCGTGCCCTCCGTGCATCCTCCGTGGCCTCCGTGTGAAACGGCAGTAGAAGCTCGTCCACCGCACGAAACCGGAGTCCCGCGCCCTATCGCCGGGGCACGCGGACGCCTACTCTGCGCGCTCGCGACCCGTGATCCATCCACAAGGCCCCATGTCCCCCAATCCCGAGGCGCGCGGACCGCTCGCCGGCATCCGCGTGCTGGACCTGAGCCGCGTTCTGGCCGGCCCGCTCTGCACCATGACGCTGGGCGACCTGGGCGCGGACGTGCTCAAGATCGAGCGCCCCGGCACTGGCGACGACACGCGCACCTGGGGCCCGCCCTGGTCCCCCGGGACCGGCGGCCGCGAGTCCGCCTACTATCTCTGCGTCAATCGCAACAAGCGCTCGGCGGCGGTGGATCTCAAGACGCAGGACGGGCGCGATCTGGTCCGTCGCCTGGCGCGGGACGCGGACGTGCTGGTGGAAAACTATGCGCCGGGCACGCTGGACGGGTGGGGCCTGGGATTCGACGCGCTCGCCGCGGACAATCCGGGGCTCGTGTACTGCTCGATCACGGGATACGGATCGGACGGGCCGGAGCCGGGGCGGCCGGGCTACGACTTCGCCGTGCAGGCGCGGTCCGGGTGGATGTCCATCACCGGCGAGCCGGACGGTGCGCCCACCAAGGCGGGCATCGCGCTGGTGGATGTGCTCACCGGGCAGAACGCGGCGATCGCGATCCTCGCCGCGCTGCGCGAACGCGAGATTTCCGGGCGCGGGCAGCGGGTGGAGGTAGCGCTGTACGATTCGGCGATGGCGGGGCTGGTGAACGTGGCGCAGGCCGCGCTCGTGACGGGAAACGAGCCGCGGCGCTGGGGCAACGCGCACGCCACCATCGTCCCGTACCAGACCTTTGCCGCCGCGGACCGCCCCGTCGCCGTCGCAGTAGGAAATGACGCGCAGTGGCGGCGTCTGTGTGGCGTGCTGGGCGCGGACGACCTGCGGGATGACGAGCGGTTCGCCACCAATCCCGGCCGTGTGGAGCACCGCGAGCTTCTGGTTCCGCTGCTCGCGGCGCGCTTCCGCACGGCGGACGCGGCCGCGTGGCTGGGCGCGATGGAGGATGCCGGCGTCCCCTGCGCCCCCGTGCAGACCGTGGGCGAGGCGCTGCGCGATCCCGTGCTGCTGGAGCGCGACGGTCTCTGGCAGATGGAAGGCGCCACCTTCGGCGCAGTGCCTACCGTCGCCTCGCCGCTGCGGCTGGACCGCACGCCGGCCTCCCCGCGCCTCCCCGCGCCCGCGCTGGGCCAGCACACGGCCGAGGTGGTGGCGGACGGCTGGGCGCCGCGCCCCGGCCCCCACCCCGAATCCGCCAGCGACGCCCTTCCGTAATCGCCGCGTCCCGCGCGATCGAAGAATCTGGCCCGCGCACGCCGGCTCGCCCCCGCGCGTTGAACCGGCGGCCACAGTCCGCGAAGGCGGACTTCGTGCTGTTCCAGCGGCGAATTCATTCGCTCCTGGACAGGTCGACGGGCCGACGGTTGCCGCCTGAACGCTACTTTCCGCCCCAGTCCGCGCAGGCGGACTTCGCGCCGTTGTTGCCGCGACTTCAGTCGCCCCAGCCCCCACGCCCAGCCCGGCAAAGAAAGGAGCAGGCTTGACCACCGCCGCACCGACGATCCGCACGGGCCTCAACCTGCCTCTGTACCTGCACGGCGCGCGGCTGTCGTTCCGGCGCCAGTTCGCGTACCCGCTGGCCACGTTCTGGGGCCTGGTCACCAATCTCTTCTTCGGCGCGTTGCGCGTGGCCGTGCTCCTGGCGCTGTTCGGCGCGCGTCCGCAAATGGCTGGATACACGCAGGCCGACGCCGTCACCTACACCGGCCTTACCCAGGCCCTGCTCAGCGCGTTCAGCCTCTTTGGATGGTACGACCTGATGCGCACCATCCATCGCGGCGAGGTGGCGACGGAACTGCTGCGCCCGCACTCGTTTCTGGGCTTCTGGATGGCGCAGGACGCGGGGCGCGCCGCCGCCCAGTTTCTGCTGCGCGGCGTGTCGATCCTGGCGCTTTATGCACTGATCTGGGGGCTGGAGTGGCCGGCCAGCCCGGCCCTGGTCGCAATCAGCCTCCTCCTTGCGTGGGCGTGCGGATTCGCGTTCCGCTTCTGGGTGAACTGCGCGGCCTTCTGGTCGCCCGACGCCGTGGGAATCGGCCGTTTCGCGTGGGGAATCATGGGGCTGTCGTGCGGATTTCTGATGCCGCTGGCGTTCTTTCCCGCATGGTTTCAGCGGCTGCTCGCCCTCACCCCGTTTCCCGGGATGATGAACACCGTCATCGAAGTCTGGCTGGGTGTGCGCGTGGGAATGGACGCGGTCCAGGCGATCGCGGTGCAGGCCGCGTGGACGGTGGCGCTGCTCGCCCTGGCGCGCCTGACACTGGCGCGCGGGCTGCGGCGGCTGGAGGTGGCCGGTGGCTGATTGGGTGAGGGATGCGCGCCACCACTTCCGCCTCTACCGGCGGCTGCTGGGGGCGCAGGCACGGTCGCAGCTGGTCTACCGGACCGCGTTTCTGCTGGATGCCGCCGCGGCCGCGCTCGTCACCGCCACCGAGTTCGCCGCGTTCGCGCTGGTGCTTCCGCGCTTCGGCTCGTTCAGCGGATGGAGCCTGGGCGAAGTCGCGCTCCTGTACGGAATCGCCGAACTCGCCTTCGTGCTGATGGACATCGTCTTCGGCGGATACGACGCGCCCACGCTCAGCGGGCACGTGCGCACCGGCAGCTTCGACACCTTTCTGCTGCGCCCCGTACCGCTCCCGCTGCAGATTTTCGGCTCTGATTTCGCCCTGCGGCGGCTGACGCGCGTGGTGCTGGCGGTGGGGATCGTCGGTTACGGCGTCGCGGGCGTGGATGTCGCCTGGACGATCGGGGACGTGCTGCTGATGGCGGCAAGCGTGCTGGGGATGATCGCCTTCTTCGGCGGCCTGTTCGTCGTCGGCGGAACGCTGACGTTCTGGACGGTGCAGAGCGTGGAAGCCATGAACGTGCTCACCTACGGCGGCCGCACGCTGATCTCGTATCCCATGGACATCTACGGAACGTGGCTGCGAAGGACGTTCACCTACCTGATCCCCGCCGCGTTCCTCAGCTACTTTCCCGTGCTGCACGTGCTGGGTCGGCCGCTGCCGGACGGCCTGCCGCACTGGGCCGCGTTCCTGCCCATGGTCGTCGGCCCGCTGCTGCTGGCGGCGGCGTTCGCGTTCTGGCGCGTGGGCGTGCGCCACTATCACGGGGCGGGGAATTGACCGTCCGCCACGCCGCCGATCTCCGCGAATCCGCATGATCACCGTCGAGCACCTGCACAAGTCGTTCGTGACGCGAACGGGTGGCCTGCTGCGCGGAACGCGGGGCACCGTCGACGCGGTTCGCGACGTGAGCTTCACCGTCGCGCGCGGCGAGGTGGTCGGCTACCTGGGGCCGAACGGGGCGGGAAAGAGCACGACCATCAAGGTACTCACCGGCCTCCTCGTCCCCACGGCGGGCCGGGTGGAGGTGGGCGGGCTGGTGCCGTGGCGCGACCGCCGGCGGCACGTCGCACGGCTGGGCGCCGTCTTCGGCCAGCGCACCACGCTCTGGTGGGACCTCCCGCTGCGCGACTCGCTGGACCTGCTGCGCGACGTGTATCGCGTTCCGGCCGAACGCTTTCGCCGCAACCTGGCCGCGTTCACGGAGATGCTGGAACTGGGACCGTTTCTGGGCACCCCCGCGCGCTCGCTCAGCCTCGGCCAGCGGATGCGCGCCGATCTGGCCGCCGCCCTGCTGCACGACCCCGAACTCCTCTTTCTGGACGAGCCCACGGTGGGGCTGGACGTGGTGGCCAAGGAGCGCATCCGCACCTTCGTGCAGCACATCAACGCCGAGCGCGGCGTCACCGTTCTGCTTACCACGCACGACCTTACGGACATCGAGCGGCTCGCGCGGCGCGTCCTGATCATCGACCACGGCAGCCTGTTGTACGACGGCGGACTGCCTGATCTGCAGACGCGATTCGGCGGTGCGCGCGAGCTGGTGGTGGAGTTCGAGGCCCCGCCCGCCGAGCCCGCCGTAGAGGGTCTGCGGATGCTGTCCGTGGAAGGGCCGCGGGCGACCTACGCGTTCGAGGGCGCGGCCGCCCGCCCCATCGCGCTGGTGACGGCCCATGCGCCCGTGCGCGACGTAACCGTCCGCGAGCCGGACATCGAAGCCACCATCCGCCGCATCTACGAGGGCGGCCTGCTGCGCGCGCCGGAGCCCTGACGCCGGCCGGCGTCCTCTCGTCCTTCTCCCGCCAGCGCGCGGACGAGATGGATCGATGGCGGCCTGTCCGGCCGATGGCGGGAAGGAGGACGACGCCCGACACGCACGTTCCGCGAGCGGACACGCTGGTCTCATCCTCGGCCTGCGCTGCCAGTTGATCACCGGACAAAACAAAGCGGCGCGGAGAACCGGGTTCTCCGCGCCGCTTTGGCGTATCTGGTCCGCCGCCGGTCAGTTCTTCTTGCGATCAAACAGGACGGTGATGGTTCCCGACGCGGGCCGCACTGGAACGCGGAACAGCGCCTGCCCCCGGTTGACGGACGGCGCGTAGAAGATCACCGGGGTGCCAGACGGCTCCCAGTTGAAGCTGATCAGAATGCGTCCCTGCAGGTAGATGGCGGTGTCCGCCTCCACCGTGGGGGCGGTGACGTCAAACGTGTAGCCGGTGGACGTGGTCTGGCCGTCGAGCTGCTGGTTGACCGTGGCGTCCGACGTCCAGGGCGTCATCCCCGTATTCACGTAGAAGTTGCCGCCCAGCATCTCGCGCGAGGCCAGCTCCGGATTGTTGAGCGTAAAGTTCAGTGTGGCCTTGGTGCCGCCCCGGATGAAGGCAGGCGCCGACATCGTCAGCGAAACGGGCTGTACGTTGACGGTCGCGGTGTTCGCCTGGTCGGCAAGGATGCTGACCTCGTGCGTAACGCCCGCGGCAAGCCCTTCGCGGAGGGACGCGCTGCTGCGGGTGAAGGCGACGACGCCCACCGAGTACCCGGTGTTGGCGGGAAGTGAAAACTGAACCTGCGTCTGCGTTCCGGGCGCCGGAATCGCGACGGCCTTGAAGGCGTTTACACCCGCCCTGGAATTCCAGATGCGGATCAGCGCGCTGTCCGCCGCCGCCGGAATCGCGCTGTTTGCCGATCGGCCCAGCGTCATGTGGAACTCGGCGGTCTCCACCGGTTCCAAGGGCGTGGTACGGCTTCCGCCGCCGTCCCCGCACGCGGCGGTGGCAAGGAGCGAAACAAGCAGCAGCGAAAGAGCGCGCGTGTTCATGGGAGCCGATGAGGAGCGGGGGCCTGGCGGAGGAGTTGAAGCACAAAAGAAACGGAAACAAACATCTGGATCAAGTCCCTTCCCACTACATCCGCAGCTCTTTTCGCTTTCTGGAGGACAAACGAAAACGCGCGGATGCCGGCGACTTTCGTCGGCATCCGCGCGTTCGCCCATCTTTCCGCCATGCACCGGGACCGCGGCTGGTCGGCGCGCCTCAGTCCGCGGCGACCGCCAGCCCGCGCTCGATCAGGTCTTCCGCTTCGCGCATGGAGAGCAGCCGGCCGGCACGCAGCGCGCGGAACGCGGACGCCGTCGCGGCGGGAAGGGTGCGCAGCGACCGCGGCTCCGTGCGCGCGTCGATCATCACGGGAAACGCGCCCTGCGGCACGTCGTCGTACGGGGGCGGGCGCTTGATGGCCAGCGCGCTCAGCAGCCCGCCCGGGTCGCGGCTGAACCACGCGACGGCCACCAGTGGGTGCGTGCGCAGCGGCCCGTCCGCACGGGCGCGCTCCGGCGCGTCGCCCAGCGCCTGCAGCGTGCGGCTGGGTGCCATCAGCGCCAGTTCGTACGTTTCGGCCTCCCACTCCAGCACCTCGGCCACCAGCGGCTCGTGCACCCGCCCGGCCGCGATCTCCCTGCGCAGATACGCGGCAAAACGGCGCACCTCGGTGGGCGCGTTGCGCTCCAGCACGGGGTTCTGCGCCCAGTACGCGCTGGCCAGCACGCGCATCTGCCCGCCGATCAGAAAGCAGGTGTAGCGAAGCTGCGAGGCCAGCGGCGCCAGGCGGTTGCTGCGGTACAGCATGGCGTTGACGGTCATGCCGCGCTGGCCAGCCGCGTCGCGCAGGCGCAGGCGCTCGCGCTCCGTCAGCGCGTACCCGCGCAACCCTTCGGCGTCATCGCCCGCGCGCACGCGGTCGCACAGCTCCGGCGAGGCGGCCATCGCCACCATGGCGCGCTGAAAGTCGGCGAGCGCCATCAGCCGGGGCGCCGGTCCCACGCCTGGCGCGCGCGGTCCAGTTCGCGCAGCACGCCGTCGCCGCCGCCCAGCGCGGGCAGGTAGCCGTCCTCGAACTCAAAGGTGATTCCGCACAGGTTGGGCGCGTTCTGCACCACCTCGTCCAGCAGGTCCCACACGGGTTCCGCCACGGGGCCGGCGTGCGAATCGGTGTACATTCCGCCCATGTCGCTGCCGCCCGCGATGTGCAGCTCCACCACGCGCGACAGGTCCACGGCGCGAATGAATTCGCTCGCGTCGAATCCGTGGTTCACCGAGTTGACGTATACGTTGTGGATGTCCAGCAGCAGCCCGCACCCGCTGCGCGCCGACAGCGCGTTCAGGAACTGCGGCTCGCTCATGTCCTGATCCGGAAGGTCCACGTAGTAGACGTTGTTCTCCAGCAGAAACGGAACGGGAATGATCTCGCGCACCCGGGCGGCGCGTTCGGCCACCATTTCCAGCACGTCGTGATCGTACGGAACCGGAATCGCCAGCCCGGCAAGGTCGCTGTGCGCGTCCAGCCCGGGAATGCGGTTGAACGAGAGGTGGTCGCTGTGCCAGGGAAAGCCGTACCGCGACTGCCACCGGGCGATCTGCCGCACGTGCTCGTCGTCGAACAGGTCGGCGCTCCCGATGCTGAGCCCCACGGAATGGCCGATCACCGGCTTGCGCGCCGCCACCCAGTCCAGCAGCTCCACCTGGCGCTCCATCTCGTGGTAGCGCGTCCCGGCCTGCGGCCCGTCGTCCGCCCAGAAGCGGTCGGGGACGATGGCCAGGTAGTCCAGGCTGTCGATGTGCTGGCGCAGAAAGGCCGGCAGCGAGGGCACGTACAGCACGCCCACGCCCAGGCGGGGCAGGGTGTGCAGGCCGGGCCCGGTGAGGGCGGCGGGGGATGCGGTCGTCATGCGGGTCCTGCGGGCAAGGGGTCCGAACGCGACGGCCCCGCCCCACTGCGGGGCGGGGCCGTCAGCGCATGCAGCCGGTCAGGAAGTGGCGCGGGCGGGCTCGATGGCCTCTTCGTACCACGGGTCGCGCGGCGGGGTGCCGGACAGGCAGGTGGGGCAGCCGGTCGGATCCACCGGGTAAACCGGCTCCTTGATGATGATGCGGTCGTTGGTCGTCACGATGGCCATATCTTCCTCCATGATGATGAGAGTACAGCGGTGAACAGCCCGTGGATGGTAGGGGCCTGGATGCGCCGCGTCAAGGATGGTCTGATAAAGAGTACGCGTTGGACGTGGCGGCAGTGTCCGGGTTCCGGCGCCTCGATCGTCGCACACGAGCGAAATGCTGGCCCGCTCATCAGTTACGTGGTACAACACGCATATTCTCCCGCATTTCACGCGGATCGCTTCGGGCCCTCGCCGCGCCCCGCCATCTCCGGATAACGGCGGGATTCATATGTTCATCGATCGTCCGCAACTCGTCCCTGACATCCGCCGCCGGCCATCGGGCATGCTTCGGGACAGGCACGGAGATCAGGCGGACAGCACTCGTTGCCGGCGCGCGCCATGGACGCCGTTCCCGCCATGTGCGGGCGGAATGAAAACCGTGTGGATGGAACAATCAGCGCGGCGTGTGTTACTGCATCAGATACGCGTTGTATTTCTGGATGCGGAACAGCGCGGCGGCCGGGGAAGGAAACCATGCACCTGCGCGACGCCATCCGTCTGCCTAGGCTTGGGAATCAGAGGCGCAAACCGCTGCCTGCCATGAGGATTGGCGCGAACAAAGGCGTCAGAAGAACGGGGCGTTACTCCCGTCATACGCCAGCGCACGTCGAAAGTCTTTGCGCGATCCGTATCTTGTCCCTAGTTTGGGCCTGAAAGGGTCCGCGCTCCGAACCCGCCACGAACTTCCTCCTGATCGGGAGCCTGCCAGGATGTCACGTCCTGCTTCCAAGAGTGCCTGTCGTTCGCGGTCGTCCTATCTGGCGCCTCCGCCGCTGCTGCTGGAATCGGAGGCCTTTGAGGGCGCCGCACTGCTGCAGGAGCAGCCCGGCCCGCTGGGCGTGGTGCTCTGGAAGTCGCTTCGCGACGTGTCGCTGTGGACGTGCGCCGAGCCGCGGGACCGCGCCGCCCTCTTCGGCGCGGGGGCCGCGGACGCGCGCGCCGGCGAAATCTCCGCCGCGGCCCAGCCGGAGCTCTGGGCGCCGCTGCTGGTGATTGCCCGGGTGCTGGCGGAGCCGGTGAGCGTGGATGAACGGCGTCTGGTGCATGCCTGCCGCACCATCGCCGAATGGGGGCGGCGGCAGGGCGCCACCGCGGTTCAGCTCGCGTTTACGCAGGCGGCGGCGCGCCTGCTGCCGGACGAGCCGAAGCTGGCGTACGCGGTGGGCCGTCTTGCCCGCGACCGCGGTGAGTACGCGCGCGGAGAAAGCTGGCTGCGGGCCTCCATCAGCCTGGCCCGCAACCACGACTGGCAGACGTACGCGCTGGGGTACCTGAGCCTGGGCACCCTGTACCAGACGCTCGGCAACCTCCCCGCGGCGCGCATCGTCACGCTGCGCGGCCTGCGAACGACGCGCAGGCGGCGGCTCGGCTCCCTCGCGGGAACCGCCTTCCACAACCTGTTCGTGCTCGCGTCCGAGGCCGGCGACTACCGGCGGGCCCAGAACTACGCCGCGGCCGCCATCCGGCGGTACGGGGCGTCTCACCCCGCCCTCCCCGCGCTGGCGAACGACCTGGCGCTCCTCTGGTTCCTGGAGGGGAGGTTCGGACAGGCTCTCCCCGTGCTGGAAGCGGTTCTCCCACACATCCCCGCCGGGCTGGACAGAGTGCTGGCGCTCAGCAGCACCGCCCGCGCCGCCGCGGGAGCCGGCGACCGTGCGCGCTTTGAGCAGTACTGGGACGCGACGGTACAGGAGTCGCTGCCGTTTGGCACGCACGCGACCGTCGCGCAGGCATGGCTGACGCTTGCCCGAGGCGCGGTTTCACTGCGCGAGCTCGCGCGCGTTCAGGAAGCGGCAGGTCACGCATTCGAGATTGCCGAAATCCGCAGCCTCGCGCAGATTCGCATGGAGTGCGAGTCGGTGCTGCAGTCCGGACGCAGCCCCGTCGCTCCCGCTGATTCCACCGTCACCAGGGTGGCGGAATACGGAGATGAACTCGCCCGGCAGATGATCGAGTCTCTCTCGCCCCGCCGCGACGCCGGTCTGGCCGCCGTGTAAAGAGCTTCAGGGTTCCGCGCGCGTTCCGCCTCCGATCATCCCCTGGCCGTTCGTCAGATCCGACCTCGTGGCGGGGCTGGACGCGGCCGGGGCGGGCGCGGTGGGAGAGGTGGAGCACGCGGCCAGGGTCAGCAGGGCGGCGGCGGCGGCCAGGCGCATGATCTTCATCGTGCCTCTTCGGAGCGTTGAGATGGAGAAAGTGTCCGGGAAGGCCCCGGCATCCCTCTAAAGTGCACAGTGTTGGTGCACTCCGTCAATCAAAACGCGTCCTTATCACGCATCTCAGCCGACACGTATGGAAACTCCGCCCCGTTCCGTGCTCCTGATGCACCCTTCCGCCGAACTCGCGGAGTCGCTGCGCGCGGCGGTGGGCGGAGACGGGCGCGTGTGGGCGCTGGCGGGATGGGATGAGCTGGAAGCCGCGCTGCACCGGGCCCCGCCCAGCGTGGTGGCCTTCGTGGACCCGTTTCTGGGCGAGGAGGCGGGGACGCCGGCGCCCCGGCTGCTCCACCTGCTGAACGACGTGCGCTCCGCCATTCTGGTGGCCGCCTTCCCCATCGGCGCCGGCACGCTGCGCCACCTGGAGCGGATGGTGCGCGCCGGGCTGGCCGACGTGGTGGACGTGGGGCGCGAGGACACGCCCGCGGCGCTGCGGCAGCGGCTGATCGCCGTGCGCCGCCGCTCCGTGGCCAAGCTGCTGGACCGCGCGCTCCCCCGCAGCACCCCCAGCCGCACACGCGCGCTCCTTTCCGCCGCGGCGGAGACGGCCGCGGCGGGCGAAGGCGCCGCCGAGTTCGCGGCCGCGCTGGGCGCCACCGAGCGCACGGTTCTGCGCTGGTGCCGGCGCGCGGACCTGCCGCATCCGCGGCGCCTGCTGGCGTGGCTGCGCGTGCTGCTGGCCGCCGACATGCTGGACGACCCCGGCCGCCCGCTTTCCGTCATCGCCCGGGCGTGCGGATACTCGGGGGACGCGGCGCTGCGCAACGCACTGCGCTCGTTCCTCGGCAGCCCTCCCGGCGCGCTCCGCGGGCAGGCCTTTTCCGCCGCCGCCAGTGCATTCGCGCGCGAGCTGTTCGCGTTGCGCGAGGAGGCCGCGGCGCGCGGCCGGCCGGACCGCACGTGGCTGCACTGAGCAGACGATCGCGCGGGACGATCCATCGAACGGAAACAGCGGCCCCGCCATGGATGCGGGGCCGCTTCGTTTTCCGGCGATCAAAGGACGCGCGGCAGGTGTATCACCGTGCACCCGCGTCACATCCGGCGCGGCTCGGGCGTTGCACCCCACACGCGGGGCGGCGCGGCGGGGCCGCCGGAGCCATGAATTGTGAGGAAGACCAAGATGATGCGATCGTTGTCCGCCCGGCTGGCGCCGGTGCTCGCGCTGCTTGCCCTGGGCGCGTGCGATTCGCCCTTCACCAGCAACGGCGACGACGTGCAGCGCGGCCGGCTGTCCGACGCGCGCGCCCTGTGGACGTCGCGCAACGTGCCGTCGTACAGCTACGTGGTGGAACTGGACTGCTTCTGCGCCTCCGCCAGCGCGCTGGAGCCCGTGCGGGTCACCGTGGCCAACGGCGCCGTGGTGAGCCGCACCTACGTGCAGGACGAGGATGATACCGGCCCGCCGCGCCCCGCGCCGGACTCGCTCTTTGGCGACTACGACACCGTGAACGACCTGTTCGAGTACGTGGACGACCAGGTGCGCGGCAGCCCGGCGGTGCTGAACGTGTCGTACGATCCCGCTTTCGGATTCCCCAATCTGATCGCGGTGGATCCCTCGGGAAACACGCCCAACGACCAGCGCATCGTGCTGGTATCCAGCTTCGCGGCCGCCGGCTCCTGACCGCGGGCTGGATGAACGAGAGGAGGCCCCGCCGGAACCCTGGTTCCGGCGGGGCCTCTTCTCATCCGCCTGTTGTGCCGGCTACTGCGCCGAGTCGTCGGTCAGGCTGCGGACGGAAACAACGTTGCGCCGCAGGTCCCAGAACAGCCGCTCGTTGCCGCGCGTGGAAAAGATTGGGGAGTTGACCGTGTATCCCCCGGTGGCCTGTGCCTGCAGGCGGTAGGTGCCGCCCAGGTCCGGCCGCCGCACCGTGAGGGTTTCCACGCCCAGCGTGGTGAGCCGCCCCACCAGAATGGTCATGGCGCCGCCGCCCTCCGGCACCAGGTTGATGCGGGGCTGCTGCGTGATGGCGCCGTCGTTCTGAATGGTCACCTGAAGCACCTGCGGAGGCGTGTCGCCTTCGCCGTTCTGGTTGCCCGCGCATCCCGCCATGACAAACGCCGTCAGCAGGCCGGCAAGCCGCAATCCAAATCCGCGCATGTTCGGTTCTCTTTCCGTTGAGGTCCGCTGCGCAGTCGAGGCACTGTGCGTGCCAGCGTGCATCACACGCCGGAATCCGCCTCGTCTTCTGGATTCGCCTCTTCGCTTTCCACGTCGCTCTCCTGCGCGTCCGTGTCCGCTTCCGGGTCCGTTTCCGGGTCCGCCGCGGGAAAGAGCAATTCGCCCAGCGTGTCCAGGAGCTGCTGCGTTCCCTCGCCGTTCAGGGCGGAAAAGGGGATCGCCTGGTCGGGGTCGATCCCCAGCTTCTGCACGGCGGAGCGGAACTGCTCCTGCCGTTTCATCAGGCTCAGCTTGTCGGACTTGGTGAACGCGAACAGGACGGGAATCTCCAGCTGCGCCAGGTAATCCACCGAGCGCAGGTCGTCCGCCGTAGGCCCGGTGCGCAGGTCGATGAGCTGCACCATCCCCACCAGGTCCGTCTTTGCCGTCAGAAACTCGGCGATGACGCTCTCCCACTTCTTCTGCAGGGCAAGGGGCGCCTTGGCGTAGCCGTAGCCCGGAAGGTCCACGAGAAAGAAGTCGCCCAGGTCGGCGCGGACGCGGTAGAAGTTGATTTCCTGCGTCTTGCCGGGCGACTGCGACACGCGGGCGATGGCCGTGCGCGTGCGCCCCAGCAGCCGGTTGATGAGCGACGACTTGCCTACGTTGCTTCGTCCGGAAAACGCCACCTGCGGCATTCCGCGCGCGCTCTCCGGCGCCTGCTGGCCGAGCTGCCCGATGGCGCCGGCGAATTCCACTGATTTGATTCGCATGCGGGCAAGGTAAAGGGGAAAGGGAACACCGGACAAGGCCGTACGCGGCGGCCGCCCGTCCGGCGGGGGCATGGAGCGGAACGGAAGGGCCTCACGCAGAGACGCAGAGCCGCAGAGAGGGCGGGATGCTGCCTGCTGCACCCCTTTCTCTGCGTCTCTGCGGCTCTGTGTGATGATGTTCCTGTCAGTGGCCCGCGCCCCGCGCGGAGCCTCTACGCCCCTCTCAGCAGATGTGGCCGCCGCTGAGGTCCGGATCCTCGATCGGGCACAGGCGGGTGTCGCCGATGGGGCAGAAGTTGGTGCGGATCGGACACCCGCAGTCGGTGACGTACTGGCTGGGCGCCGGGCAGTTGCAGGTGCCGTTGCACGAGGCGAAGCAGGTGCGGTTGCAGCTCAGGTACGCCGTTTCCAGGCACGGTCCGCACTCCGACAGGCGGCGGGTGCTGGGAACCAGGATCTGGTTGGCGTCCACCGTGCCGCGCAGCGGCGTCTGGCTGGTGGCGGGATCAAAGGACTCCACCTGCAGCGAATCGATGTCCAGCCGGAGCTTCTTCATGACGAAATCCTGAATCGGGTGATGGATGACGGCGGTCCGTTTGCAGCCGCAATCCATTGTAGTTCGTTTTTGCGTGATCCGAAAGATGACGGAAAATAAACGTATGTTCTAGCTGATCGGAGCGCGCGAAATCTGATACCGTTGTCCTGCTTGCGCTTACGTGCGGTTCTCGGAGGAACGGAGGACGCTCATCCTCTCGTGCCGGCACCTTAGGGGCGCGGGGCGATTGAAATCGGACGATTGCTGGGCGGCCTCCCGGAGCGCCGGACAAGGAAAAGGGGGACGGCCGTTTCCGGCCGTCCCCCTTTTTCTCCATCGCGTCGAGCTTACGCTTCCTTCTTGCGCCTCGGTTCGGCCGCCAGCACCAGCAGCGGCGGCACCGCGTCGGTGACGCACTCCGGCGTGACCACGACCTCGCGCACGTCCTCGCGCGACGGGATGTCGAACATGATGTCGCGCATCAGCGTCTCGATCACGGCGCGCAGCCCGCGGGCGCCGGTGCCGCGCTCGATGGCCTGCCGCGCGATGGCCCGGATGGCGCCCGGATCAAAGGTGATCCCCACGCCGTCCATCCCGAAGATCTTCTGGTACTGCTTCACCAGCGCGTTCTTGGGCTCGGTGAGGATGCGCACCAGCGCGTCCTCGTCCAGGTTCTCCAGCGTGACCGTCACCGGAAGACGGCCCACCAGTTCCGGGATCAGGCCGAAGCGCAGCAGATCTTCCGGCTCCACGTCGCGGAACGGATCGGTGTCGTCCGCCTCGCCGCCCTTGGTCAGCCCCGCCGAGGCGAAGCCGATCTGCCGCTTGCCGCGCCGCGCCTCGATCACCTTGTCGAGCCCGTCAAACGCCCCGCCGCAGATGAAGAGGATGTGGCGGGTGTTGATCTGGATGTACTCCTGCTGCGGATGCTTGCGCCCGCCCTGCGGCGGCACCGAAGCCGTCGTGCCTTCCAGAATCTTGAGCAGCGCCTGCTGCACGCCCTCGCCCGACACATCGCGGGTAATGGACGGGTTTTCGCTCTTGCGGGCGATCTTGTCGATTTCGTCGATGTAGATGATCCCCCGCTCGCACTCCGCCACGTTGAAGTCGGCGGCCTGCAGCAGGCGGACCAGGATGTTCTCCACGTCCTCGCCCACGTACCCGGCTTCGGTGAGCGTGGTGGCGTCGACGATGGTGAACGGCACGTGAAGCACCCGCGCCAGCGTCTGCGCCAGCAGCGTCTTGCCCACGCCGGTGCTGCCGATGAGCATGATGTTGGACTTGTCGAGTTCGACTTCGTCCATCACCCCGTGGTTGTTCACCCGCTTGTAGTGGTTGTACACCGACACCGCCAGCGACTTCTTGGCGCGGTCCTGCCCCACCACGTACTGGTCAAGCACTCCCTTGATCTCGGAGGGCGTGGGCACCGGCGTCGCGGCGCTGGTTGCCTCCTTGATTTCTTCCTCGGCAAGAATCTCGTTGCACAGGGAAATGCACTCGTTGCAGATGTATACCGAGGGCCCGGAAATGAACCGCTTTACCGAGTCCTTGGATTTTCCGCAGAACGAGCAGCGGAGGTGCTTGTCGCTGGGCATGCCTGAACCTGCTGTATGATTGGAACGGAAGAGGTGGGGCTCCTGAAGATCAGGAGCCCGTCTCGGATTCCTGGTGGCGAACCGCCACCAGCGGCGTGGTTCCGCCGTGCGAGATGACCTCGTCGATCAGGCCGTACTCCTTGGCCTCCGCCGGCGACATGAAGCGGTCGCGGTCCAGGTCCAGCCCGACCTGCTCTTCGGTCTGCCCCGTGTGGTGCGAAAGAATCTGGTTGAGCTTGTCGCGCAGCCCCAGGATTTCGCGCGCCGCGATCTCGATGTCGGCCGCGTTGCCCTGGCTGCCGCCCGAAGGCTGGTGCAGCATGATGCGCGCGTTGGGAAGCGCGCTGCGCTTGCCCTTGGCGCCCGCGCCCAGAAGGATGGCGCCCATGCTGGCCGCCATGCCGATGCAGATGGTGTGCACCGGCGAGCGGATGTACTGCATGGTGTCGTAGATCGCCAGGCCGGCGGTCACCACGCCGCCCGGCGAGTTGATGTACAGGTAGATGTCCTTTTCCGGATTGTCGGCATCCAGAAACAGGAGCTGGGCGATGATGATGTTGGCCACCGTGTCGTCCACCTGGCTGCCCAGAAAGACGATGCGGTCCATCAGCAGGCGGCTGAAGATGTCGTAGCTTCGTTCGCCCCGGCTGGACCGCTCGATCACGTACGGCGGAAAAATGGCCATTGTGCTGTTTCTCCCGGCTGTTTCGCTGCGTGGTGACGTGCTGGTGCTTGAGCCGCGGGCCTCACGAAAAGGCCCGCGGCCGAGGGCCCGCCTCAGCCCTGAGAAACCGTGTTCTGCGCCCGCAGGTGCTCGAACACCCGTTCTTCGGTGATCTCGGCTTCCATCTGCTGCATCTGGCCCGAGCGCTCCAGCTCCACCCAGACCTCCGAGGCGGAACGGCCGTGCTGCTCGGCCAGCGCTTCCACGCGGGCGTCGACATCGTCCGCCGTGGCGCGCAGCCCCTCGCGGTCGGCAAGGTGCTCCACCACCAGCATGCGCTTGAGCGCCGCCTCGGCCTGCGGCCGCATGAAGGTGCGCAGTTGCGAGATCCGTTCCTGCTCGTCCGCTCCGCGGGCGCGGCGCTTTCCGTTCTGGTCCGGCACGTCGCCCGTCATGAAGTCCAGGTAGCGGTCCACCATGCTGGCCGGAACGTCGAACGGGTTGGCGTCCACGATCTGGCCCAGCAGCGCGTCGCGCATGGCCTGGTCGGCGCGGCGGGTGGCGTCTTCCTGCAACCCGGTGCGCACCTGCTCGCGCAGCGCGTCCACCGTCTCAAAGTCGCCCAGCCCGCGCGCGAACTCCTCGTCCAGCGCGGGAAGCTGCCGGCGCTGCCCCTCGTTCAGGCGAATGTGCAGGCGCTCCTGCTTGCCGCGCTGCGCCTCGTCGGCGAAGTCCTCGGGAAAGGTGACGGTGAACTCGCCTTCCTCGCCCGGGGCCAGCGTCATGATGGCGGCTTCGATGTCCGGAATGGCCTGTCCCTCGCCCAGCTCGAAGCGGTAGGCGCGGGGCTCGCTCTCTTCGCCCTCGGCCGGATCCAACTGCGTGATCTGCACCATCACCACGTCGCCGTAGTCCGGGCGGCCTTCCAGCGGCTGCTGCTCGGCGCGGTCCTGGCGCAGGCGCTCCAGCACGGAATCGATCTCTTCGTCGCCGATCGTGTCGCCCGGACGCTCCACCACGAAGCCTTCCACGCGCGACAGGTCCAGCGTGGGCTGCACCTCGAACTCCACGTCGAAGCTGATTTCGTTGTCGCCGCCCTCGTAGCGGACGTTGTCCACCGCGCCCTGGTTGATGGGCTCGTGCGCGCCGCTCTGCAGCGCCTCGCGGTAGGCTTCCTGAATGACGCGCTCGATGGTCTCCTGCTCGATGGCCGGGCCGAACTGGCGCTCCAGCAGGTTCGCGGGCGTCTTGCCCTTGCGGAAGCCGGGCATGCGCACGCTGCCGGCGATGCGCGCCGACACCGACTGGCGCACGCGGCGAACCCGCTCGCGGGGCACCGTGACGGTGAGCTTGCGGGTGCAGGAGCCGGACTCCTGCACGTCGATGCGCAGATCGGTGGAAACGGTGGTATCGGACATCCGGCTCAATCTATTCAGCTGAAGGACGTTGTTGCGATCAGGTGCGAAAGGGGGGATTCGAACCCCCACGGCCGAAGCCACTGGTTCCTAAGACCAGCGCGTCTACCATTCCGCCACTTTCGCCTGGGACGAACGGGTGAATATAGACCTCGGGTCCGGGGGGGTCAACACGGCGCGCGCGCTTCGGTTCATCCCGTGAAGTGCGCCGCGCGTGGTGTGCGTGATGAACGGCAACGGCCCTCACGCGGAGGACGCAGGGGGTGGCGGGGGGGTGCGCGGCGGTGGCGATGCTCATCGCGCGCCGCGCGAACTTTCGCGCGGCGGATGGCGCGTTACGGGCGGGCTGCTCCGCGTTCCCGGTCCTCGGCCGCCCTTTTTGTCCAGCGCCGATCGTGAATGATGCGATACGATGACAACCGTAGCCGGCCCAGGCGTCCTCGCCGCGCGCGCGCCTTGTCCCGACAGAAGAGCGGCCGGGACGATCAGCCCCGGCCGCTCTGCGGATTTCCTCGACTTCCTGTACGACGCGCGGCGGATCAGGCGGCGGGCCGGCCCTGGATGCGGAAGCGCACGATCTGCGGAACGCCGCTCTCGTTGAGCGTCAGCGCATAGATGTGCTGCCCGCGGATCAGCGGCTCCCCGAGCGACGCGACCGGCAGCGTCATGCGGCCGTGGTAGCGGCCTTCCGGATCGAAGACGTCCAGCACGGTGTTCTGCTCGCCGGCGGGGACGGAGGGCCGCACCCACAGCCAGCCGCGGTCATCCGTGACCAGGCTCTGCAGCGCGGGCTTGTTGCGGGGCACCCTGGACACGTCCACCTGGCCGCCCTGGTCGGTGAACCACTTGAGCTGAAGCGGCACTGAGTCGCGCTCCGCGTCGGAGACGGGCACGGGGGTGTTCTCACGCGTCACGATGCGCAGGCTGTCGCCCCGCGGGTTGCGCAGAACGAGCCGGTACCGGCCGGTGTCGGCGGACCACACGTTTCCGTCGCCGTCGATCGTCCACGCCAGCCGCGGGGAGAACGGCACGGGCGCGGAGGTGCTGACGCCTCCCCGCGCGGTGCTGAACTGCGGCTCGGGCACGGCGGGGAGCGCGACGCGTTCCATCTGTCCCGACGCCCCGTCTACACGCAGGAGCGCCGGCGCGCCGCCGTAGCCGTCCGGGCCCTGGGTGACATCCCACAGGTGGCCCGTGCGATCGAACCGGCCGGGCCAGGGCACCATGTTCATGCGGCTGCTTCGCGGCACGCTGGGGCGGATGGCGCCGGCGCTGTCGAACACGGTGTAGCGCACGTTCCCGGGATCCGCCACCCACAGGGAGCCGTCCCGCGCCAGCGCCATCCCGGCGGGCTGGTTCAGTTCGCCGGGGCCCTGCCCCCTGCGGCCCATGCTGCGCAGGTGGCGCCCGTCCGGCCCGAACACGCGGACGTTCATTGTCATGGCGTCCAGCACGTACAGGCGGCCGGCGGGGTCGACCTCCAGCGCCGCGGGACCGGCCAAGACGTCGGGGCCGCTCCCTTCCGCGGTGCCGATCCGCAGATCCTCCACGGCCTTCCAGGCGGTGGCTTCGGTCCAGGCACCCTGTTCCGGGTTGATGGCCTGCACGGCGCCGCCGGGCAGCGTCTCGGAGCGGAACGCGGCGGGAGCCCGATCGCGCCCGCACGCGGCGGCGAGCGCGAGTGCGGGGAGCAGTGTTGAAATTCTACGTACCTTCATTGTCTGGATGGGAGTAGCGCACTGGCATGGAGTGCGTGGCTGCGGGAAGGGTGCGGCGTGGGGCCGCGCCGCACCGGTGGTTTGCTGCGGGACTGCATTGCGGGCGCGAGCCGAATCGTCCTCCACCGCCCGGCCGGGGATCAGGGACGACGATTCGGAGCGGCCTGCTCAGGGAGGCGTGACGACCTCGTGCTCCCCTCCGCCGGTGGCGCCGGTGGAGCAGGAGCAGATGGGCGCGCCCGTCCAGAAGCTGCAGGAGCAGGTGCAGTTGCCGTTTCCACTGCACGACCCCCGCGAGCAGTTCGCGCTGCAGCTGGGAAGGTCCTGCGCGTAGACCCGTTGAACGAGGCGTGGAGAAAGCAGGAGCAGCATCGCGGCGATCATTGAGAACAGTGCAATCTGAAGGTGGCGCAGACGTCTGGTATCCTGTGACATGGAATCTCCTTGGGAGGGCGGATGAAGTCCCGGCCGGGACGGGTTGATGCGCGAGGTAGAATTATTCGGCGGGGCGGGCCGCGAAGGCGTGCACCTGCCGTATCGCCGGCCGCGTGAGCGCGCCGGTGGCGACGCCCCGGATCACCCCATTCTCTACCAGGATGGTGGCGGGCGTGACCTCCGCGTTCAGCGCGCCGCGCACCTCCGCGGGTGTGGCGGTAATCACGTGTACGTGCCTTGAGAGCGGGCCCCAGTACTCGCGCGCCGCGGGCGTGCCGGCCGGCGCGACGGCGAACAGCTGCACCTGCCCGCCGTGCAGGTCGGCGACGAGGTCGATCCAGTTGGCCATGTTGCCGTTGCACGCGCTGCAGGTGGGCGCGTAGACAAAGACGATCGCCCGTTTCGCCCGGGCGATGCGGGCCAGCTCCGGCGTCGTCGCCCGCACGCGCGTGCGCGCCGGCTGAAGCAGCCCCGTCCGCTGCGCCGCCTCCGGCGCCCGGCTCCATGCGACGGCCGCGCTCGCGGTCCGGAGGCCGCTCCACGCGAGCAGGAGCGCGAGAAAGCCCGTGATGCTCAGGCGCTTCCACCGGTTCATGGCACCTCCACGCGGTACGCTTCCACCCGCTCCGCCAGCATGCTGTCGACCGCCACTCCGTACACGAGGCTGCCCGCGATGTGGAGCGGTTCAAATCCACGCGGCAGGCGCACCCGCGCCGGGGGGCGCGCGGCTGCGGCGACGCGCCACTCCCGGCTGTAGCCGCGCCAGTCGTCCTCCGTGCTGAATCCGCGGGTCCACACGGCCCCGCCGGGACCGGCGAGCACGCCGCTCACGGCGGGGCGAACGCGTGCGTAGTAGGAACGGTTCAGCGGCTCCAGCAGGTGCAGCGGCGTGGTGGAGGCCGCGATCTTTCCGCGCTCGCGCAGCCCGGCCAGGTGGCGAACGCGGTCTCCGCGCGTGACGCGCGCCGGGCGAAAGTCGGCGCGAATACGCTCGACGCGGCCGGACGGGTCAATGCGATACACGTCGTCGGGACCGCCGGGCGCAAATACCACGGAGCCGTCCCTCAGCGCACTCCACCGGGGCTCGGGCGACCACGTCAGCGGGTTGAGCCAGGTGGTCACGCTGCTTCCTGCGGCGGACTCCCGGTGACTTGCGTTTACCCCCGGCACCCGGAAGCGCAGCAGCGTCCGCGTCGCGCGCGCGGCCGTGTCCAGCCGCACGAGCGCTCCCCCCTGCGCGTCCGGCTGCACCCGCAACGGGTCCGAGCGGACTTCGGCTACGAAGCCGCCCTCCACCGCGGCCATCCTCTGCACCAGCCCCTGGCCGAGCCCGGCGGGGCTGAGCGACCGTACCGGCGCTCCCGCGGACGTGTGCACCGTCATCCGCTGCGTCTGCACGTCCCACACGGCGACCTCTCCGCTCCAGGGCAGCAGGGTCAGGCTGGTGGGACGGCGGAACTCGCCCGGGCCGCCGCCCGCGCCTCCGAAGCCGAACAGCCGCGTCCCGCCGGAGTCGAACGCGGAGCCGGAGAGCGACATCCCGTCGAGCACGTAGATCGTGTCTCCCCCCGGGCTCGGCACCACGTCCACGATGTGCCCGAATCCCTCCTCTCCGCCGTCGATGCGCAGCGCGAGTTCCGACAGGTCCGTCTGCGCGCCGTCCTGCGGTCCGGCCGCAATCCGCCGGTCGGCCGCCAGGCGGGCCTGCACGGGCGAGGTGAACAGCGGGGATGCGAGTTCGGCGGCCACCGGTCCACCGGGGCGGAGCGCGGCCGCGGTCGAGAGCATCGCTCCGGCGCCCGCCACGATCAGAATCAGCCGTGCGCGCTTCACCGCCCGCTCTCCGCGGACGGCGCCAGCAGTGCCGCCGTCGATCGAAGCCGTTGCGGCGAGGGCACGTTCCGGCTGCTGTACCGCGCCACTCCGCCCGCGTCCAGCACGATCCACCGCGCGGTCCCGAATTCCCTGGCAGCCGTCCCGTCGCCGCGCAGCACGGCATTTCCGAATGCCCGCACTACACAGGGCTCCACGGGCGCGGCCAGGGCGATCCACCGGATGTTCGGGCCGCGTCCCGCTTCTGCCGCCAGCGCACAGCGGGCCTCTCTGCCTGCAGGCTCGGCGTCCGCGCGCAGGAGAATGCGCGGACTTTCGTCCAGGGCGGGTGCAAGCGCATGCAGGGCGGGGAGCGGGGACCCGTACGCGACCGGAGAGATGGCGGCCCACCTCGTGGAGAGCGTGGCGTTGCGCTCGGCCATTTCGGCAAAGGTCTGCGCTGCTTCCGCCACCATCAGCGCCGACACCGCTCCCATCGCCAGCAGCAGCGTGCGGAACTGCCAGTCGGAGAGGCGGCCCAGGCGCGACAACCGCGCGGGAGGCGGATCGGGAGCGGTGGCGACGGAGAGCGGGTGGATCTGCATCGAGGTGGGTCCCGTCCAGGGAACGCTGGGTGTGGAGGAGGGCGGCGGGGCGGGGATCAGCCCCTGCGCACCTGAATTGACAATTTACAATCCGGACGCTCCGTGTCAAGAAAATTGTTGTTGGAAAAGATTGTGATCGGCTGGCGGGGATCACGGTGCGGGTTGGCGCCGCGGCGGCGGGGGACGGATGGCGGCATCCGCCCTGAGCTTTGTCTGGGGGAGGAGGTCCGGCGCGCGGGCGGGTGCTGGGTGGCGCGCTGCATCAATGGGCGAAAAAGAAGCGGCCCGGGCATGTGCCCGGGCCGCTTGCCGACTTCTCTCCCGACCGCCTGCCGGAGCTACTCCGGCAGGCGGATGTTGTAGATGCTTCCCTCGCCCGCGGGCAGAAGCACGCGCAGCGAAATGACTTCGCCGCCGCGCCGGCGCTCCACCGCGCGGCGGAAGGCTTCCACATCGGGCACCGTCTGCCCGTCCACGGCAAGGATGCGCAGCCCCTCGCCCAGGTTCGCGCGGTCGCCCACGCCGCCGCGCTCCACCTGGGTGATGACGACGCCCGCGGTGCCGCCCTCCAGCTCGTAGCGGCGCGCCAGTTCCGGCGAAACCGCGGCGACGGCGATCCCCAGCCGCGATCCCGTCTCGGCGGCGGCGTGGCGCGCGGGGCGGGCCGGCTCGGCGGGCTGCGACGGCGCCTCGGACAGCCGGGCGCGCACCTGCTGGCGCTGGCCGTAGCGGATCAGGTCCAGCGTCACCGTTTCTCCCGGCTGCTTGGTCGCGATCAGCCGCTGAAACTGCCCCACGCGCTCCACCGTCTGCCCGTTGACCGCCACGATCACGTCGCCCTGCCGCACGCCGGCCTCCCGCGCGGGGCTGTCTTCGGGAAAGTCCTGCACCACCACGCCCACGATGCGCTCCAGCTTGAAAACCTCGGCGTCTTCCGGCGTCACGTTGCTCACCTGGATCCCCACCGCGGGGCGGCGCACGCGGCCGTAGCGGATCAGGTCATCCCCCACCTTGCGTGCCAGGTCGATGGGGACGGCGAATCCGTATCCCGAATAGAAGCCTGTCGGCGAGGCGATCGCGGAGTTCACGCCCACGACTTCGCCGCGCAGGTTCACCAGCGGGCCGCCGCTGTTGCCCGGGTTGATGGGCGCGTCGGTCTGGATGAAGTCCTCGATGGCCCAGCGCCCGTTGGCGCCCGCGCTCTGCCCGATCAGGTTGTTGAGCGTGCGTCCCTTGGCGCTTACGATGCCGGAGGTGACCGTCGTGCCCAGGTCCAGCGGGTTGCCGATGGCCAGCACCCACTCGCCGATGCGCACGCCCTCGCTGCGTCCCAGGCGTACGGACGGAAAGGTGCCGCCCTCCACCTTGATGACGGCGATGTCGGTCAGCGGGTCGCGCCCCACCAGCGTGGCGCGCAGGTGGCGGTTGTCGCTGAGCACCACGTTGATCTGGTCCGCGTCGGCGACCACGTGGTTGTTGGTCATGATGTAGCCTTCGGGCGAGATCAGGAATCCGGAGCCGCTGGATTCCTGGGGCACGTCGGGCTGGCCCTCGGGCATGGGGAAGGGAAAGGGGAAGCCGCGCCGGTTGCCGCCGCGGGGATCTTCCTCCTCGGCGCCGCTGCTTTCCGTCTCGATGGCCACCACGGCCGGCGTCACGGATTCGGCGATGCGGATGAAGGCTTCGCTCATCTCGGCCACGGGGCGCACCTCGGCGCTGCCGGGACGGGGCGTGGTCTGCAGGACGGCGGCGTGCGAGCCGGCCGTCCAGTCCAGGCCGGTGGCCACCAGAATGCCGCCTGCGAATGCGCCGGCCGTGGTGCCCAGCATCTTGAACTTGGCGCGTACGGGATCGAGCATGCTTCCTCTGTGTGTGCGTCCGACACCGGATGAGCGGAACCAAAGATCCGGGAATCCGCCGCGTACGGGAAGGGGCGGAGGATGAACAGTGCGTTAGTGCGGGGTGCGTTAGTGCGTGAGTGCGAAAGACAAAGGGCCAGTGCCCAGTGCTCAGGTACAAGTGCCCAAGTGCCCAGCCCTGGTGCGCACCATCGGAACGGCCCGCGCACGCAGTCTCTGACGAGGTATGTACGAGACCAGCCGCCGCCGTGGACCTCAGGCCAGCCCGGTCCGGCCACGCGACCGGCCTGACGGGCACCGGGCCCTCGGCACTGGGCACTGACCCTGGGCACTCGGCACTTGTACCTGAGCACTTTCTTCTTTTCGCACTCACGCACCCAGCACCCCGCACTCACGCACTTTCTTTCCCTCGCAAGACAGCGGCCCCGCCGCCCTCTCGGGGCGGCGGGGCCGTGTATTCACACGCGAAGGCGACTACTTCTTGTCGTCTTCCACGATCTCGTAGTCCGCTTCCACCACGTCGTCCTGCGGACGGGCGCTGGCGGTGGCGTCGTTCTCAAAGCCGGCGCCCGCCGTGGCGCCGCCGCTGAACCCGGCGTCGGCGCCGCCCTGCGCCGCCTGCGCCTGGTACATGGACGCGCCCGCCGCCGAGAAGGCCGCCTGCAGCTCCTCCGTCGCGGTGCGCACCTCGGCGATGTCGTCCTGCTTCAGCGCCTTGCGCCCGCGCTCCAGCGCGGCGTTCAGCGTGTCGCGGGTGCCCTGGTCCAGCTTGTCTTCCCACTCCTTGCTGTTCTTCTCGACGTCGTAGACCATCGAGTCCAGCCGGTTGCGGGCCTCCACCTGCTCGCGCCGCGCCTTGTCCTCGGCGGCGTGGGCGTCGGCGTCCTTCACCATCTTGTCGATCTCGCCCTCCGACAGGCCCGACGAAGCCTCGATGCGGATCTTCTGCTCCTTGCCGGTGGCGCGGTCCTTGGCCGACACGTGCAGAATGCCGTTCGCGTCGATGTCGAACGTCACTTCCACCTGCGGCATGCCGCGGGGTGCCGGCGGAATGCCCGTCAGCTGGAATTTGCCGATGGTCTTGTTGTACACGGCCATCTCGCGCTCACCCTGCAGCACGTGGATCTCCACCGTGGTCTGGCTGTCCTCGGCCGTGCTGAACGTTTCCGACTTCTTGGTCGGAATCGTGGTGTTGCGCTCGATCAGCTTGGTGAACACGCCGCCCAGCGTCTCGATGCCCAGCGACAGCGGGGTCACGTCCAGCAGCAGCACGTCCTTCACTTCGCCGGCCAGCACGCCGCCCTGGATGGCCGCGCCCACCGCCACCACCTCGTCGGGGTTCACGCCGCGGTGCGGGTCCTTGCCAAAGAAGTTCTTGACGATCTCCTGGATCTTGGGAATGCGCGTGCTGCCGCCCACCAGGATCACTTCGTCGATCTCGCCCGGCTTCAGCCCCGCGTCCTTGAGCGCCTGCTCCATCGGCGGAATGGTGCGCTTCACCAGGTCGTCCACCAGCTGCTCGAACTTGGCGCGCGTCAGCGTCACGTTCAGGTGCTTGGGGCCTTCCTGCGTGGCGGTGATGAAGGGCAGGTTGATGTCCGTCGACATGGTGGTCGACAGCTCCATCTTGGCCTTTTCCGCGGATTCCTTCAGGCGCTGAAGCGCCATGGGGTCCTTGCTCAGGTCGATGCCCTGGTCGCGGCGGAACTCCTCCGTGAGCCACTCGATGATCTTCTGGTCGAAGTCGTCGCCGCCCAGGTGCGTGTCGCCGTTGGTCGCCTTGACCTCGAACACGCCCTCGCCCAGCTCCAGCACGCTGATGTCGTACGTGCCGCCGCCCAGGTCGTACACCGCGACCTTTTCGTCCTTCTTCTTGTCGAGCCCGTACGCCAGCGCGGCGGCCGTCGGCTCGTTGATGATGCGCAGAACCTCCAGGCCCGCCACCTTGCCGGCGTCCTTGGTGGCCTGCCGCTGCGCGTCGTTGAAGTACGCGGGCACGGTGATCACGGCCTGCGTCACGGTGCTGCCCAGGTAGTCTTCGGCGGTCTGCTTCATCTTCTGCAGAATCATCGCCGAGATTTCGGGCGGGGTGAAGGTCTTGCCCACATTGGGGATCTCCACCTGCGCCAGACCGTTGGGGCCCGCGGTGACCTTGTAGGGTACCAGCTTCTCCTCCTGCTGCACTTCGGCCTCTTTGCGGCCCATGAAGCGCTTGATGGAGAAGAGCGTGTTGGTCGGGTTGGTGATGGCCTGCCGGCGGGCCACCTGGCCGACGAGCCGCTCGCCGTCCTTGGTGAACGCCACGACCGACGGCGTGGTGCGGCCGCCTTCCGCGTTGGGAATCACGACGGGGTCGCCGCCTTCCATGACGGCTACCACCGAGTTCGTGGTTCCAAGATCGATCCCGATGACCTTCGCCATGGGCTCTCCTGTCAGTGATGAGAAAACAGAGGCGCTGCCGGGCCCTCAGACCCGGCGCGCCTTGATGCGCTTGCCGTGGAAAGGGCAACGGGCATGCCACCTTTTCTCATGTGTTTCCGGCAGGTTTTGACGCTTGTACCGCCATTTTGGCGCACCTCGTCGGCACGGCGGATGACGGAAGAGGAGAGCTGTCAGGAGCGGGCAGGGTTCCGGTCATGACAGCAGCGTGCTTCTCTGTCCGTCCCCGGTACTGATCCTTTTCCGCCACGCAGGAACGCCCCACTCCTCAACGCCGAGGGCGGGGGCGTTTCTGTTTCCGGCCTTTGCCGTGGCGAGGAAGGGACAATGGCGGTGCGGAATACGGATCGGCGCGTCCGCCGGCGGTGGCCCTCACCCCGCGTGCTGCGCACGACGACCCTCTCCCACGAACGGATGTGGGAGAGGGAGCACACACCAGTGTCGTGCGGATTCCACGGTGCAGTTGAAGCCCCGAACCGGATGCGCCAGCAGCCGGTGTCGGGGGTTACCGCAGCTTGAGCGGCGGATTCATCCGCTCTCGCTCGGGAGGGTGGGCGAGTCGTACGAGCCCGGGCGGGGGCCGCCCTGGCACCCGCCTCGCGCGCCGAAATCAATCCTCTACAAATCCACTGTCCCAACCCAGAAGCCGGCGGAACTCGCGTTCCGCCGGCCTGCATTCTCCTCCAATCCATGGCCAGACGCAGCGGCGGCCCGCCGGAAGAGTCCGGCGGGCCGCCATTCTGTTCATCCTCCCGGACCGCGGACGGTCAGCGGCGCCAGGAAAGGCCCACGCCCACGTCCGGCGACTCGTCGCTCAGTCCCAGGCTCAGGCGAAGGATGAGGTTGCTGGAGAACTCCGCGTCCAATCCCAGTTCCGCCAGCAGTTCCGTCTCGAACTCGTCGCCGCCGTAGCCCTGGATGGCCGCCACCCGCGGGTGCAGGTACGGCGTGAGCGCCACGCCCGGAGTTACGAACCGCTGGCCCACGCTGACGCCCGCCTGCAGGCCGATCGCCTGGTCATCGCCCAGCAGCCCCTGCGCGGCGGCGGTGAACGCCACCGGAATGGGCGCGGTGAGCGGCACCCGCAGTTCGCCACCGACGGAAATCAGGCCGTCGAGCGCGTCCACGTAGCCCACGCGCAGGCCGAGCGGCCCCTCGCGGTAGATGCCCTCGAAGGCGGAGTCGCCCGGGCCGTCGCTCAGGTAGATGCCCAGGTCGTTCATGGGCACCGGCGACTGGTAGCTGGGGGTGAACACCTGGGCCCCGGCGCTGCTCGCCGACACCAGCAGCGCGCCGGCGGCCACGGCCGCGGCAGACATGACTTTCTTCATCGTTCCGGATTCCTTCTGGTTGATCGGGCCCGCCACACCCTGCGGCCGGGCTCTCGTCCGCCGGTTTTACAAGATCCAGACCATCTCCATCTGATACGATGGGCGGGTGATTCTGATACGAAGAACCTGGTTTCGTCCTCTCCCATGGACAGCCGGTGATCCCCCGGCGAGAAACGCGGGAGAGGGAGGGACTGATCCCGCCGCCGCGCGTTGGCCTTCACCCGCGCCTGTCGATAAATTTCGGGGACGAACCGATTCAGGAGACAGCAAGGCATGAGTACAGAGAAGGCGGCCGAGGTGGATCAGACGATCCGGGCGCGGCGGACGGAAAAGGTGCTGGCGGACGAGGCGCTCCCGCCGGTGTCCGCGCGCGGTGTGATCGACGAACTGGTGGCGGTTGCGGGATGGGCGCCCTTTCACAAGCCGGCGGCGCGCGTGCACCTGCAGGACGGCGGGCTGACCTCCATCGTCCCGTGGCGCTTTCACCTGCTGGACGCGGACGGGTGCCGGGCGCTGCGGCAGGCCCTGCTCGCGCGCGGCGACAAGAGCAAGGTGCCGCGCATGCTGGGCGCGGCCTCGGCGCTGGTGCAGGCCACGTGGCTGCCCAACCCGCCCAGGGGAGAGATCGACGGGCTGTTCGAGGCGACGGTGGACAACATGGAGATCGTGGCCGCGGCGGGCGCGGCCGTGCAGAACCTGCTGCTCGCCGCCACGGCGCGCGGAATCCGCAACTACTGGGCGTCCGGCGGCGCGCTTCGCGATCCGGACGCGTTCGGGTGGATGGGCATTCCGGAGCGGGAGATTCTGCTGGGATCGCTCTTCTTCTTTCCCGCGGATACGGGGGACGCTGAAGTGAGCGGGGGCAGCCACCGCGACCGGCGCGGCGCCCCGGCGGAGTGGTCGCGCTGGGTGGACCTGCGGCTGCCCGCGCCCGGATCCTGAGCCGGGGGCCACGCGACCGGCATCCGGGATCGAAATCGCGTGCTGCTACCCGTGCCGTCGCAGCGCCGCGAACGCGGGTTGGAAAAATGTGACAGATTTGGTACGGGCTCGTCTAGTCCGTTGTCCTCTGCCGATTTACGAGAAACCGGCGCGCTGGTGTCGGTAACTGTGCATCCTACAAAGGGTTGCGCATCCGCCGGGATCAGCTACCTTGTAGCTCGAACTCCGGTCTGCCCCCTCCATTTCCCCCTGACCATCGGATCGATCCGTGAACCTGAGACCTCTTGCGTCGCGGCGCTGGCTGGCCGCCGCCGTCCTCCTCGCCGCGGCGTGCGGCGACCAGCAGCCCACCGCGGTGCAGCGCCCGGTGGATGGTGACGTGCCGGAAACCGCGTTGCAGGCGTTCGACTGCACCGCCAGCATCCATTCGTCGTCGGTGAGCTGCGCTCCCGCGGCCCCGGCGGGCGCTGGCAGCCGGTCGATCCTGGGCGGGCAGAACTCGTTGCTGAAGCTGACGTCCAGCAACGTCTCGTACGATGCGGGTACGGAGATCTTTCAGTTCGACGTGACGGTGCAGAACCTGTTGAACGAGGCAATGGGAACTCCGGACGGCACCGTGCCGGACCCGCAAGGCATCCGGGCGTTCTTTCACGCCGGCCCCACGGTCACCAGCGGCACGGGTTCGGTCAGTGTGGCCAACGCGGACGGCGTCGCCGACATCACGGGTGAAGAGCAGCCGTACTTCGCCTACAACGAGATCCTGAGCAAGGACGAGGTTTCGTCGTCCAAGACGTGGCAGCTCAGCGCGCCGGCGTCCGTGGGCAGCGTGTCGTTCAAGATCTACATCGAAACGGACGTGCAGTACCTGCTGGTGATCAACGAGGTGCTGGCCAACCCCGCGAACTACAACACGAACCCCGACGTCAACGGCGAGTGGTTCGAGGTGTACAACGCGGGAACGCTGAAGGTGAATCTTCAGAACCTGGTGATCGCCGACTCCGCCCAATCCGGGCGCCGGCCGTACCACCTGATCTCGTCCTCGCTCGTGGTGCCTTCGGGCGGGTACGTGGTGCTGGGGCAGAGCACCAACACTACCGCCAACGGCGGCGTGCCGGTGGATTACGCGTACGGCAACGTGATCGCCCTGGCCAACTCGCTGGACGCCCTCAAGATCGCCCGCGTGGTGGGCACCGACACGCTGACACTGGACCGCGTGCAGTACGCGTCGGCCGCCACCTCGGCGCAGGACGGAATCAGCCGCGAACTGAAGAACCCGCTGCTGGACAACAGCAACATGGACGGCAGCAACTGGGCGAGCGCGCTGGTGACCGCGGTGTACGGCCCCGGCGGCAGGGGTACGCCCAAGGCGCAGAACTCCACCTACACGCCCTGACCTCCGCGGTTTCGGCTTGATGACCGAAAGCCCTCGGCGCCCCATGCGGCGCCGGGGGCTTTTTTGTGCGGAGAAACTCACAAAGTGACTTTCGTGACAGTCCATGCTGTTGCGGCATCCGGACTTTTCCGCATGCCTGTCTGTCATTATCTTTGGTGGGGTAACACCTTCGTATCACCTCACGCGATCCCCCTGCAGATGACCTTTCTACGACTCCCGACTCCGGAGCGTTCCTGCGCCCGGATCGTGGCGGCTTCGATGCTCCTGCTCGCCGCGGCGTGCGGCGACCAGCACCCCGTGGAGGTGCAGCGCCCGACAGTCGGCAGCGTGCCCGAAACCGCGCTGCAGGCGTTTGATTGCACGGCCAACATCCGCGCCGCGGCGGTGAACTGCGCGCCCGCGGCCCCGGCCGGCAGCGGCAGCCGGAACATCCTGGGTGGCCAGAACTCGCTGCTGAAGCTCACGTCCAGCAACGTGTCGTACAACCCGGGCACGCAGATCTTTCAGTTCGACGTGACGGTGCAGAACCTGTTGAACGAGGCCATGGGCACGCCGGACGGCACCGTGCCGGATCCGGACGGCATCCGGGTGTTCTTCCACGCTGGCCCCGCGGTCACCAGCGGCACGGGCACGGCCACCGTGGCCAACGCGGACGGCGTCGCCGACATCACGGGCACGCAGCAGCCGTACTTCAGGTACAACCAGATCCTGCCCAGGAACGCCGTTTCGTCGGCCAAGACGTGGCAGCTGAGCGTTCCTCCCAGCGCCGGTACCGTGGCGTTCAAGATGTACATTGAAACGGACGTGCAGTACCTGCTGGTGATCAACGAGGTATTGGCGAACCCGGTCGGCCTCGTGTCCACCGAGCAGCCCGCGGAATACTTCGAGGTATACAACGCCGGTACTCTGTCCGTGAACATGAAGGGCCTGGTGATTGCCGACTCCGCCGCTTCCGGGCGCCGTCCGTATCACCTGGTCGCCAACTCCCTGAAGGTTGCCCCGGGCGCGTACGTGACCCTGGGCGGAAGCACCAACCCGGCCTCGAACCTGGGTGCGACGATCGACTACTCGTACGGCGGCAGCTTCAGCCTGGCCAACTCGCTGGACGCGATTAAGATTGCTCGTGTGTACGGAACCGACACGCTGACGCTGGATCGCACGCAGTACGCGTCGGCCGCTACGTCGGCGCAGGAAGGCATCAGCCGCGAGCTCCGGAACCCGGCGCTGGACAACTCCAACATGGATGGCAGCAACTGGGCGACTACGGCAGTGACGGCCACCTACACCTACGGGTCCACGACCACCCGCGGCACGCCCAAGGCGCAGAACTCCACGTACACGCCCTGAGTTCGTCCCGCTTCGGCGGGTACGGACGGATTGGAGCCCCCGGCGCCCGCGCGGCGCCGGGGGTTTTCTGCTTTCGTCGTGAACCGTACGACGGGGGAGAAACCCTTGCGCCGCAAACGCTTTCGCCGCGTGCCGCGTGTAGCGTCCGTGCACGGATTCCGCTATCTTGGTGAGCCTGCCTGTCGCCCGCTTTCGGGCTTTACCTTTCGCCTGAAACCGGTTCAATGAAACTGAAGCGTCCCGCGTTCGACCGCCGCTGGCTGGCGGCGACGCTTGTTCTTGCCGCCGCGGCGTGCGGCGACCAGCAGCCCACCGCCGTGCAGCGCGCCGATGACGGCAACGTCCCCGAGACGGCGCTGCAGGAGTTTGACTGCACGGCGAACATCCGCGCCGCGGCGGTGAACTGCGCCCCGACGGCCCCGGCCGGAAACGGCAGCCGGAACATTCTGGGTGGCCAGAACTCGCTGCTGAAGCTCACGTCCAGCAACGTCTCGTATAATGCGGGGACGGAGATCTTTCAGTTCGACGTGACGGTGCAGAACCTGTTGAACGAGGCCATGGGCACCCCGGACGGCGTGACGCCCGACCCGGAAGGGATCCGCGTGTTCTTTCACGCCGGCCCCGCGGTCACCAGCGGAACGGGAACGGTTACCGTGGCCAACGCGGACGGCACGGCCGACATCACCGGCGTTGAGCAGCCGTTCTTTGCCTACCACGAGATTCTGAGGCAGAACGAGGTGTCGGCCGCGCACACGTGGCAGCTGAGCGCTCCCGCCAGCGTCGGCACCGTCGCGTTCAAGATGTACGTTGAAACGGACGTGCAGTACCTGCTGGTGATCAACGAAATGCTCGTCAATCCGTCGGGCACCAGCATGGAAACGAATGGCGACTTCGTGGAGCTCTACAACGCGGGCACCCTCAAGGTGGACCTGCAGAACCTGGTGATCGCCGATTCGGCCGCGTCGGGGCGCCGCCCGTACCACCTGATCGCGTCCTCCGTGGTGATCGCCCCGGGCGGGTACGTGGTGCTGGGCACCACGACCAACACCACGAACAACGGCGGCCTGCCGGTGGATTATGCGTGGGGCGGTTCGGTTGCGCTGCAGAGTTCGCTGGACGCGTTCAAGATCGCCCGCGTGTACGGCGCGGACACGCTGACCCTGGACCGCACGCAGTACGCGTCGGCTGCGACCTCGGCGCAGGACGGCGTCAGCCGCGAGCTCAAGAACCCGGCGCTGGACAACAGCAACATGGACGGCAGCAACTGGGGCAGTGCGTCCGTCACGTCGGTGTACGGCCCCGGTGGCCGCGGCACGCCCAGGGCGCAGAACTCCGCGTTTACGCCCTGACCCTCGTCCGCTCGCGCGGAACGGGTGAACGAAGCCCCCGGCGCCACGCGGCGCCGGGGGCTCTCGCGTGTGTCCCCCCTCCGTGCGGAATGCGCGTACCGCCGTTACCCGGAGCACCCGGCGCGGCGGAGGTGCGTGGGGTCAGGAGAGGCAATGGGGGACGGCCGGCGCCCCCCGCCGTGACGGCAAGAAAGGGTGTGTCCACCGGAACGATCATCCGCCCCGCAGCCGGTGCACCCAGGCCGCAACAGGCCTGTCGCCCATGGAGGCAAGGCCACGTTCCCGCGCGGTTCACGTGCGTTCGGCCGCATGAAAGAAGGCCGTCAATCCGTGAATCTGCTGGAAGCCGCTGATTCCCGTCCGCAAAGGAAACATTTGAAAATCCCGCACGGAAATTGCCTACGCCCCAGAGGTTCCTCCGGGCTTCGCCCCTCCGCACGCGGGTCATGGCTGGATCTCCCTCCCTTCGCCCTGATGCGGGCCTTCTTTCGCGAAACGAGATTTTCTTGAACTCTCCCTCTGTGCCGCGCGCTGCGTGGCGCCTGCTGGCCGCCGGAGTCCTGCTTTCGGCCGCGGCGTGCGGCGACCAGCAGCCCGTGGCCGTGCAGGGCACCGCGCGCAGCGACGTACCCAAGACGGCGCTGCAGGCGTTCGACTGCACCGCGAACATCCGCTCCGCGGTGGTGAACTGCGCGCCCGCGGCCCCGGCCGGCGGCGGCAGCCGCGCGATCATCGGTGGGCAGAATGATTACCTGAAGCTGACGTCCAGCAACACCGGATACGATGCGGGCACGCAGATCTTTTCGTTCGACGTGACGGTGCAGAACCTGTTGAACGAGGCGCTGGGCACCGCGAACGGCGTGGCGGTGGATCCGGGTGGCATTCGCGCCTTCTTCCACACCGGCCCCACGGTCACCAGCGGAACGGGCTCGGCCAGTGTGGCCAACGCCGACGGCGTCGCCTCCATCACGGGTGAAGACCAGCCGTACTTCACCTACAACGAGATCCTGCAGAAGGACGAGGTGTCGCAGTCGCACACGTGGCAGTTGAACGTGCCGACCACCGCGAGCACCGTGTCGTTCAAGATCTACATCGAAACGACCGTGCAGTACCTGCTGGTGATCAACGAGGTGATGGTGAACCCCCTGAACCCGGACCCCAACGGCCCCGGCGTCGACACCGACCGCGAGTGGTTCGAAGTGTACAACGCGGGCCGTCTGCCGGTGCAGATGCAGGGACTGCTGATCGCCGACTCGGCGGGATCGGGGCGGCGGCCGTACCATCGCATCGCGTCGCTGCTGACGGTGGCGCCGGGCGCGTACGTGGTTCTGGGCGCGAGCACCAACACCGTCAGCAACGGCGGGGTTCCGGTGGACTACTCGTACGGTGGAACCATTGCGCTGGCCAACTCGGTGGACGCCCTCAAGATCTCGCGCCTGGGCAGCGTTCCCGGCGATACGCTTACCCTGGGCCGGACCCAGTACGGCAACGCGGCGATCTCGGCGCAGGCCGGCATCTCGCGCGAGCTGCTGAACCCGGCGCTGGACAACTCCAACATGGACGGCAGCAACTGGGGCAGCGCCTCCGACGCCCCGTTCTACGGCACCAACGGGCGCGGCACGCCCAAGGCGCAGAACTCGGTGTTCACGCCCTGACCTCTCCCTTTCACGCGGGATGAATTGAACAGAGCCCCCGGCGCCCACGCGGCGCCGGGGGCTCCGTCGTTTCGCGAACCAGGAGTGCACCATTGCGCGGGAATCGACGGGAAAAACGGCCTTCCTGCCGTACGCCGGTGCCGTTATCATTGAGCGTTGCAGCTCTGCACCACATCATGTGATCCTCCCGCGAAAGTACCTCTTGCGATTCCTGAACTCGGAGCGGCTCCCCGTGCGTCTTGCGGCGGCCGCATCCCTCGTGTTTGCCGCGGCGTGCGGCGACCAGCAGCCCGCCGCCGTGCAGGGCACTGTCCGCCGCGATGTGCCCGAGTCCGCGCTGCAGCTGTTCGAGTGCAATGCCAACATCCGCTCCGCCACGGTGAGCTGCGCGCCCGCGGCTCCCGCCGGCAGCGGCAGCCGCGTCGTCGTCGGCGGCCAGTACACGAACCTGGTGCTCACGTCCAGCAACGCGTCGTACAATCCGGGAACGGAAATCTTTCAGTTCGACGTGACGGTGCAGAACCTGATGAACGAAGCCATGGGTACGCCGGACGGCACGGTGGCGGACCCGCAGGGGATCCAGGCCTTCTTTCACACCGGCCCCACGGTGACCAACGGAACGGGAACAGCCACCGTGGCCAACGCGGACGGCGTCGCGGAGTTCACCGGGCTGCAGCAGCCGTTCTTTGCCTACCACGAGATCCTGACGCAGAACCAGGTTTCGGCCGCGCACACGTGGCAGCTGAGCGTGCCGCAGACGGCCAGCAACGTCTCCTTCAAGGTGTACATCGAGACGGATGTGCAGTACCTGCTGGTGATCAACGAGGTGCTCGTCAATCCCGCGAACTTCAACTCCAATCCCGACCTCACCGGCGAGTGGGTTGAAGTGTACAACGCGGGTACGCGGCCGGTGGACATGCAGAACCTGGTGGTCGCCGACTCCGCCGCATCGGGTCGCCGTGCGTACCACCTGATCTCTTCGCCGCTCGAGGTTCTCCCGGGTGCGTACGTGGTGCTGGGCAAGTCCGCCAACACCACCAGCAACGGTGGCGTGCCCGTAGATTACGCGTACACTCTGACTGGATTCCCGAACAGTCTGGGCGCGTTCAAGATCGCCCGCGTGTACGGCTCCGACACGCTGACCGTCGACCGCACGCAGTACGCCTCGGCCGCCACCTCGGCGCAGGACGGAATCAGCCGCGAGCTCAAGAACCCGGCGCTGGACAACAGCAACATGGACGGCAGCAACTGGGGGAACGCCTCGGTCACCTCTGTGTACGGCCCCGGCGGCCGCGGTACTCCCAAGGCGCAGAACTCCTCGTTTACGCCCTGATCTTTCGGCTTCGGCCCTGATCACGCAAAGCCCCCGGTGCCCACGCGGCGCCGGGGGCTCTCGCGTTCATCCAGGCTTCGTTCGGCTGCGGAGTGTGATGAACTGCCGTTTCACACGGAGGTCACGGAGGATGCACGGAGGACACGGAGGAACAGCAAACGAAAGCCTCACACAGAGACGCAGAGCCGCAGAGGAAAAGCACTGATCGGACTCACACAGAGTCAACAGAGTTAACTGAGTAATGATTGTTCCTGCTGTTGACTCTGCTGACTCTGTGTGATGCTTTCAGTTGTCTCTTCTCTGCGGCTCTGTGGCTCTGTGTGAGGTTCTTGTTCTTCCTCCGTGTCCTCCGTGCATCCTCCGTGACCTCCGTGTGAAACGGCAGTTGTCGTAGAAGCATGCAGACGAGAAAAGGGCCGCCGATCGCGAGAGATCGGCGGCCCTTCTGTTCATCGACCTCGAGCGCGGCGCGTCAGTCCGCGGCGACCGGCTCGGGGCGCACCGGAGCATGCGGCGCGTGAGACTGCGCGGACCGCTTGCCGCGCCGGCGCAGCAGACCCACGAAGTCGTCCAGCAGCGTGTACACCACCGGCACCACGAACAGCGTCAGCACCGTCGACGTGATCAGCCCGCCGATCACCGCGCGGCCCATCGGCGCGCGCTGCTCGGCGCCCTCGCCCAGCGCCAGCGCCAGCGGCACCATGCCGAAGATCATGGCCACCGTGGTCATGATGATGGGCCGCAGGCGGATGCGTCCGGCGGATAGCAGCGCCTCGCGCCGGCCCATCCCTTCTTCGCGCTGCTGGTTGGCGAAGTCGATGAGCAGAATGCCGTTCTTGGTCACCAGGCCCATCAGCATGATGATGCCGATCATGGTGAACACGTTCAGGTTGCCGCCCGTCAGCAGCAGCGCCAGCCCCACGCCGATGAACGAAAGCGGCAGCGACAGCATGATGGCCAGCGGCTGCAGAAACGAGCCGAACAGCGACGCCAGCACGATGTAGATGAAGATCACCGCCAGCCCCAGGGCGCTCAGCACGTAGCCCTTGGTCTCGTTCAGGTTCTGCACGTCGCCGCGGAACACGGTCCGGTAGCCCGTGGGCAGCCCGGCCGAGTCCAGCGCCGCGCGCGCCGCGTCGGCCACCTCGCTCATGGGATAGCCCGGCGTGACGCCCGCGCTGATGCTGATCTGCCGCTCCAGCGAGCTGCGCTCGATCTGCTGCGGTCCCACGCCGGCCTGCACTGTGGCCACCTGGCTCAGCGGAATCATCACCGGGCGGCCGCTGGCGGGATCCACGTTGGTGCTGGGCACCACGATGCCGCCCACGTCCGCCGCGCTCGTCCGCATGCTGTCGGGATACACGACCACCACGTCGTGCGTGTAGCCCTGCGCGTCCTCCCACTCCGTGGCGCGCTGCCCGGTGAACAGCGGCTGCAGCGTCGTCGCGATCGAACTGATTCCCACGCCGGCCGCCCACGCCTGCTCGCGGTCCACGTTCACGTCCAGCTGCGGGATTTCGCCGTCGTCGCTGCTGGTGGCCTCGGCCAGGCCGGGCACCGACTCCAGGATCTCCATCACCTGCGCGGCCGCCAGCTTCAGCTGCTGCTGCTCCGGCCCCTGCACGTTCACCTGGATCGGCTGGCGGAAGCCGCCAAAGATGGTGGGCGTGCCGGTGATGTTGGCGCGGATGCCGGGAAGGTTGCGCAGCGCGCCGCGCAGGTCTTCCGTAATCTCCATCTGGTTGCGCTTGCGGTCGCTCTTTTCCTTGAGCTTCACGAACACGCGCCCCGTGTTGGGCGTGCCGCGGAAGCCGCCGCCGATGCTCATGTAGGTGAACTCCACCTCCGGCTGCTTGCGCAGCAGATCGCTGAGCTCGTGCCCGCGCGCCACCGTGTACTCCAGCCGCGAGCCCGGCGCCACGCGGAAGTTGACGTTGAACTCCCCGCCGTCAAAGTCCGGCACCCAGGCAAAGCCCAGCTGCGGGATGATGAGCATCGATGCGACGACCGCGGCCGTGGCGCCGCCCAGCACCGACTTGCGGTGGTCCAGCGCCCAGGCAAGCCACGCGGGGTAGCGGTCCGCGATGCGCTCGAAGCCGTCGTTGAAGCGGCGGGCGAAGCGCTGGATGGGGTTCCGCCTGCGCCCTTCGTGGTTCTCCACCTCCGGGTCAGGCCACACGCTGGACAGCATGGGGTCCAGCGTAAAGGAGACGAACAGCGAGATCATCACCGCGAACGCCACCACCACGCCGAACTGAAAGAAGATCATCCCGATCTGCCCGCCCATGAACGCCACGGGAACGAACACCGCCACCACCGCCAGCGTCGTCGAGAAGACGGCCAGCCCGATCTCGCTGGTGCCCTCCCGCGCGGCGGTGTGGTGGTCTTTCCCCATCTCCACGTGCCGGACGATGTTTTCGCGCACCACGATGGCGTCGTCAATCAGCAGGCCGATGGCCAGCGACAGCGCCAGCAGCGTCATGGTGTTGATGGTGAAGCCGAACATCCACATCCCGAAGTACGCCGAGATGATGGAGATGGGCAGCGCCAGCCCGGTGATGATCGTCGACCGCCAGCTGTTGAGGAACAGGTAGATGATGGCGATGCACAGCACCGCGCCCAGCGCCAGCTCGTGCTGCACGCTGGCCAGCGACTCCTTGATGCGCCGCGAGTCGTCCGTCACCACCGTCATCTTGACGTCGGACGGAAGCTGGCGCTGCATCTCGGCGACGGCGGCGCGCACGCGGTCGGCCACCTCCACCGTGTTGCTGCCGCTGATCTTGAGGATTTCGATGGAAAGCGCGCGCCCGTCGTTCAGAAAGCTGGCGCTGCGGGCCTCGGCCGTACCGTCCACCACGCTGCCCACGTCGCCCAGCCGCACGGGAACGCCGTTGCGCACCGCGACGGTCACGTCCTGGAACGTCTTGGGATCCTCCACGCGCCCGGTGATGCGGACGAGGCGCTCCTGGTCGCCGCGGCGCACGCGGCCGGCGGGCACTTCCTGGTTTTCGCGCTGCAGCGCCTGCGCCACCTGCGGCGGCGCGATGCCGTACGAGCGCATGGAGGCCGGGTCCAGCTGCACGCGGATCTGACGCTCGGTGCCGCCCACCAGGTTCACGCCGCCCACGCCGGACAGTGCTTCCAGCCGGGTGCTGATCACCTGGTCCGCCAGGTCCGTCAGCTCGCGCATCGACCGGCCGCTGCTCTGCACGGCGATGGACATGATGGCCCGCTCGTTGGGATCGAAGCGGATGATGACCGGGTCGTCGATGTCTTCGGGAAGCTGCCGGCGGATGCGGGCGATCTTGGACTGCACTTCCTGCTGCGCATCCATCACGTCCACGCCCAGCTTGAGCTGCACGCGCACCAGCGAGCTGCCCTCCAGCGAGGTGCTGGTGATCTCGTCGATCCCCTGCACCGTGTTGAGCGCTTCTTCGATGGGGCGCGACACCTCGCGCTCCATCACCTGGGGCGATGCGCCGGGGTAGCTGGTCTGCGCCACGACGGTGGGATACGCCACGTCGGGGTACTCGTCCACGGCCAGGCGCTGGTAGCCGGCCAGGCCAAGGACGACCAGCGTCACCATCATCATCGTGGCGAACACCGGCCGCCGGATGGATACGTCGGAAAGAAACATCCCGCGCTCCCGCGAAAACTAAGACAAAAGAATAAGAAAGAACCGCCGCGTCAGCGGCCCGCGCCGCCCTTGGCCTTGCCCGCGCCGTCGGCGCCGCCGCGGCCTTCGCCGGCCATCCGCACCGTCATCCCCGCGCCCAGCACGCCCACGTTGCCCACCACCACGCGGTCGGACTCGGTGAGGCCCTGGGTGATCTGCACCAGCCCGGCGGCCTCATCCGTGAGCCCCACCGTCACGGGCGCCATCTCCAGCTTGCCGTTCACCACGCGGTACACCACGCGGGGGCCGCCCTCGCGCCCCTCGCGCACGGCCGCGGCGGGAACCACCAGCGCGTCCTGCACGGTGCGCGACACGATGCGGCCGCTGGCGAAGCTGCCGGCGCGCAGCCGGCCCTCGGCGTTGGGCACCTGCACGTACACGGTCACCGCGCGGGTGGCCGGGTCCACCGACGGGCTCATGCGCGCCACGCGGCCGGTGAACTGCGTGCCCTCCGCCGTGAAGCGCACGTCCTGCCCGGGGCGCACGCTCTGGGCGTCGCGCTCGGGGACGGCGGCGGCCAGCTCCAGCACGTCGCCGCGGACGATGGTGAAGAGCGGGGCGTTCTGGTTCACGTGCTCGCCCGGGTTCACCACCCGCTTTTCGACGATCCCATTGACGGGCGCGACGACACGGGTGTCGGTCACTTCGCGGCGGCTGGTGCCGGAGCGGGCCGCGGCCGCCGCCACCCGGGCGCGCGCCGCCGCCACCGCCTGCTCGCTCACCCGCACGTCGCGCTCCGGAATGGCGCCCTGCTGGTACAGCTCGCGGTTCTGCTCCAGGCTCCACTGCGCGGTGCTCAGCTCGGAGCGCGCGGCGGCCACGTCGGCGTCGGCGCTGCGGGCGTTGCCGGCCTGGTCGCCGGCGTTGAAGCGGGCCAGCAGCTGCCCGGCGCTCACCGCCTGCCCCTCGCGCACCAGCACCTGCTCCACGTCGCCCTCCAGCCGGGCGCGCACTTCGGAGCGCTCCAGCGGCTCCAGCGTGCCGGTGACGGCCACGGCCGCCTCCAGCGGGGCCATGCGCGGGTTGGCGACGTCGGTGGCGGCCAGCGTGACGCTGGGGCCGCCGCCGCGGGCGGGGCCGCCCGCCGCGCCGCCGGCTTCGGCGTCGCCGCCGCAGGCGGACAGGGTGACGAACAGGGCGGGAACTAGAACGGTACGCATCTGCATCGGTCGCGTCAGGGAGCAGTCGCCGCGCCGGGCGACGGAAGGGGCCGGCCCAGCGAGCGGGCCAGTTCGGCCGACGCCAGGTACAGGTCAAAGGCGGCGCGCGCCTGGTTGGTGCGCGCGGTCAGCAGCGCGAGCTGCGCGTCGGAAACGTCCAGCTGCGTGCCCAGCCCGCGGGCGTAGCGCAGCGAGGCCAGGCGGAACGCCTCTTCCGCCTCGGCCGCGTTCAGCCGGCCGGCCTCGAAGACGGCGCGGGCGGACTGCAGCTGCGTGCGGGCACTGGCGGCGGCGGTGCGGGCGTCTTCCCACACCTGCTGCGCCTGCAGGTCGGCCACGCGGGCCTGCGCGCGCGCCTGGCGCACGTCGTTGCGGGCGCGGAAGCCGTCGAACAGCGGCCAGCTCACCTGCACGGCCAGCGAGCGGTCGCTGAACCAGCCGCCGTTCTGCTGCGTGCACACGCGGGTGGGCTCGGAGCCGGCCGGGCAGTCGATGCGGTCCAGCGAGCCGCCGCGGATGGGCAGCTGCCAGTCCGCGGGATACGCCTGGTATCCGCTCACCAGATTCACGGAAACGGTCGGCAGCAGCGCGCTGCGGGCGATGCGCACGCTGGCGTCGCTGGCCTGCGCCCGCAGCCGCGCGGCGCGCACGCCGGGAAGGGCGTCCAGCGCGGCGGAATCCACCAGCGCGGCACCGGTGGCCGCGTCGGCGACGGCGCGGATGCCGGCCTCGTCCAGCACGGTGGTCAGGCGCAGGGGCTGGTCTTCGGGCAGGTTGGTGATGCGGCGCAGCTCCAGCAGGGCCAGGTCGCGGTCGCCGCGCGCCTGAATCCGCAGCGGGATCAGGTTGCTGCGTTCCACCCGGGCGCGCAGCACGTCGTAGCGCGAGCCGCGGCCGCCGGCCTCGAACTGCTCGGCCTGCCGCACGCGCGCCTCGGCCAGCGCCACGTTGGTGTCCTGGATGGCGACCAGCTGATCGGCCAGCTGCGCGGTCAGGTAGGCGCGCAGGGTGAGCAGGCTCACGTCCACCTGCGTCTGCTGCAGATCGCTCTGCGCGGCCTGCCGCAGCCGCGACGCCTGCCGTACGCCCTGCGTGGCGCGCCCGCCCTGAAACAGCGGAACGCTCAGTGTGGCGTTGGCGCCGTACGTGTTGGGCTGGTTGAAGATCGCGCCCACGGCCTGCGCGCGGGCGTTCTCGTACACGTGGCTGAACGTGCTGCCGATGCGCACGCTGGGCAGGGTGGCGGCGCGGGCGCTGCCCACGGCGGCGGAGGCGGCGTCCACGCGGTTGGTGGCCAGCCCCACTTCTTCGCCGCTCTGCGCCAGGTTGAGCGCGGTGCTCAGCGGCAGGTCCAGGGTGTCGCGCGCCTGCGCGCCCAGCGGCGCGGAGAGCGCCAGGGCAAGAACGAACGCGGCCCCGGTGCTGCGGGGCGTGCGGAAACGGGCCATCGGCATCAGGGGCAGTGCAGGGCAGGCGGAATGGGACGCAGGTGCCTGCGTCCCGCCGTGCCGGGTGATCGGTCTGCTAAAATCATCCGCACCTTCACTCCGCGGCCGGCGGCCGGTGAGTGGAGGTGCGTTCAAAGCGTGGACACGCGGCGAGCCGGATGCGTTGGCGTCCGCGGCCGGTCCGGCGCCGCATCTCTCAACGGGACAAACGGTTGTAGCCGCGGGTGTCGGTCGTTGGCCATGGGGTGAATCATAGTCTTCTGCCGCGGAAAATCTCGATTGTCGCCGGGCTGTGAGGCCCCTCCCCCGGCCCCTCCCCGTGCAACTGCGCACGGAGAGGGGAGAACGGCGACTCACCGTGTTCCGGATGGTTCGGCGCGGACGGAGAGGCCCCCTCTCCCCGGCCCTCTCCCCCGCTCCGCGGGAGAAAGGGAGACCTCAGCGCGCGGGCAACCTTCGGCACCGTTCGCCGGCATCTGGGCAGGGGGAAAACATCACAGCGCTACTGTAATGCTTACCGGGGATCGTCATCGTCATCTACCCCTCCACAGACCATCTGCCGTCGATCGATGCTCATCGGCAACAGGGGCGGATCATCATCCTTACCCCTACCTGATGCGCGTCGTTGGGGTGATACCGCGAGACGGGCGGAATGTGTCGCTGGTCATCCACCGAAGCTGGATGATGATGGCGTGCCTGTCCGGCGCGGGGCTTGCTCCGGGGCGGCGCCCGGTGGACAAACCCTATCCAGACAGCGGGAGCGGACGGCGATGACGGAAGACCAACTGAAGGAATACCGGGCGGCCGCCGAGGCCACGGCGCAGGAGCAGCTGCGCATTCAGGCCGAGGTGGATGCCATCGACAAGAAGAACAAGAAGAAGAGCGACGACGAGGAGTCCGCGCCGGAGGGCGTGCAGGCGGGCGCGCGCAAGGAGCCGGACGGCGACATGCCCGAGCAGCACCTGCAGAAGCCCGGGCTGGAGGCCGATATGGAACTGCGCCCCCGCTACGACGCGCCGGACTACAAGGGCTCCGAAAAGCTCAAGGACCGCGTGGCGCTCATCACCGGCGCGGACTCCGGCATCGGGCGGTCGGTGGCGGTGCTGTTCGCGCGCGAGGGGGCGGACGTCGCCATCGTGTACCTCAACGAGCACGAGGACGCGGAGGAAACGAAGCGCGCGGTGGAAAAGGAAGGCCGCCGCTGCATCCTCATCCCCGGCGACGTGCGCGACTCGGCGTTCTGCGATGCGGCGGTGGAGCACACCGTAAAGGAGTTCGGCAAGCTGAACGTGCTGGTGAACAACGCGGCGTTCCAGGAGCACGTGCAGAAGCTGGAGGACCTGAGCGACGCGCACCTGGACATGACCATGCGGACGAACATCTACGGATACATCCACATGGCACGCGCGGCGCTTCCGCACCTGAAGCGCGGCGACAGCATCGTGTGCACGGGGTCGGAGACGGGATTGTTCGGCAAGGGAACGCTGCTGGACTACTCGGCCACCAAGGGCGCGATTCACGCGTTCGCCATGTCGCTGGCCAGCAGCGTGGCGGAGCGCGGAATCCGCGTGAATGTGGTGGCGCCCGGCCCCGTGTGGACGCCGCTGAACCCGGCCGACGCGCCGGTGGATGAGATCGCCAGCTTCGGCCAGTCCACGGAGATGAAGCGGCCGGCGCAGCCGGAGGAACTGGCGCCCGCGTACGTGTTTCTGGCGTCGCCCGTGTGCTCCAGCTACATCACCGGCGCGATTCTCCCCGTGATGGGCGGATCGACGGGCTGATCGTCCGGTTTGAATGGATGAACGAACGAGGGCCGGCCGCACGGAGGGGGGAGAACGACAACTCAGCGTGATCGGCTCAGTCGAGGCGCATGCGGAGAGGGCCCCCTCCCCCCAGCCCCCTCCACCCGCTCCGCGGGAGAGGGGGAGCCGTTCGGCGCAGGGCGACGGGTTCCGGCTCGCGTCCGACGCGCCGCGGGCCCCTCCCCGGCCCTCCCCGTGCAAACAGACGCACGGAGAGGGAGAATTCACACCGGGCATCCGGCCTTGGGCAATTGAATTGAAGCCCCGATCGTGGACGCGTCAGCGGCCACGAGTCGGGGCTTCCCGCTGTTGGAGCGGCGGATTCATTTGCTCAACGGAGCCTGGGCACGCGGGCACTCGCCGATCCGCACCGAACTCTCCGCCCCGCCCAACCCTCCCCCAGTCTTTTTTGGGGGAGGGTGGGCCGGTGGTGCCGGCCGGGGTGGGGGCCGCGCGTGAGCCCGCGTCAGTCGATCACCCGCGGGAGCGTCAGGGTAAAGACGGAACCCTCGCCCGGCGCGCTTTCCGCCGTCAGCGTGCCATCCATCGCCAGCGCCAGCTCGCGGCTGATGGAAAGCCCCAGCCCAACCCCCTGCTGCGAGGCCGCCGTCAGCTTTCGATCCACCTGCACGAACGGGTCGAAGATGCTCGGCAGCTTGTCGGCCGCGATCCCGCGGCCGGTGTCCGCCACGACGATGTGCACGCGGTCCTCCTCCGCGCGCGTGGCCAGCGTCACCGATCCCGCGTCCGTGAACTTGACCGCGTTGGCCAGCAGGTTCACCAGAATCTGCCGGATGCGCTCCGCGTCGCCGCGCACCACCGCGTCCGGCTCCCCGGCGGGGCGCACGTAGGCGAGTCCCCGCGCTTCCATCTGCGGCCGGATCAGCGGCTCCAGTTCCGCCAGCAGCGGCTGCACGGGAACCGGGCCGATGCGGTACTCGATGCGCCCCGCCTCGATCTGCGCAAAGTTCAGCAGGTCGCTGATCAACCCCAGCAGGTGCTGCTGCGCCGAACGGATGCGCTCCAGGTCCACCCTCTGCTCCGCGGTCACCGGCCCGCGGATCTCCATCTCCAACAGCTCCGTGTACCCGCCGATGGCGTTGAGCGGCGTCCGCAGTTCGTGGCTCATGGCGGACAGGAAGTCGCTCTTGGCCTGGTTGGCCTGCTCCGCCGCGGCGCGCGCCCGCCGCTCCGCGTCGTACAGCCGTGCGTTGTCGATGGCCCCCGCCGCCCGCCGCGCCAGGTCCTCGCCGAACGGCACGTCATCCGCCACGAAGCGCCGCCCGGATTCCGCCTGCGCCAGCGACAGCACGCCGATCACCCCGTCGCGCGTAAGCAGCGGCAGCGACAGGTGCGAGCGGAAGCCCGTCTGCCGCAGCGCCTCCAGGTGCTCCCGGCTCTGCGCGACGGCGGGAAACAGCTCCTCGGGCATTTCGGTGACGAGCTCCGGCCTGCCGCTGCGCAGCACCTGCGCGGTGCCGTGCGGCGCGTCCGGATCGATGGGAAAGCGCGCCATCACCTCGTGCGCCCACGCGACGTGATCCGGATCGGCGTGGTGGACGGCCACCGGCTCCACCTCGCCGTCCGGCCCCAGCAGCTCCACGAAGCACCAGTCCGCGACGGCGGGCACCACCAGCCGGGCGATGGCCTCCAGCGTGGCGGACAGGTCCAGCGAGGCGGAAAGCACCTCGCCCGCGTCGGCCAGCACCTCGGCGCGGGCGCGCAGCCGCTGCTCCGCCTCCAGCAGCCGCGCCCGCTCCAGCGCCTGCGCGGCCTGCTCGCCCATGGTGAGCAGCATCGTGCGTACGGCCTCGTCGAACTCCTGCTCCGCCGTAAAGCTGAACGAGAGCCCGCCCAGCGCGCGCCCGCCGGACACCACGGGAATGATGGCCATGGCGGCGGTGCTGGCATCCGCCAGGTCCGAAAGCATTCCCGGATACCAGTGCACCGCGTCACGGTTGCTCAGAATGCGCGGCGTGCCTTCCAGCACCGCGTCGGAAAGCGGCTTGCCGGGGGTGACGGGAAAGTGCACCCAGCGGTCCGTCACCTCCGCCGGATAGCCCAGGGAGTGGACGATCTGGAACGTCGTCCTGTCGTCCGAAAGCAGCGCCAGCGACCCCGCGTCCGCCCGCAGGGCGTCCATCCCGTGCAGCACGCACACCTCCGCCACCGCGCGCATGTCCGCCGCCTGGTTGAGCGCGGCGGCAAAGGACTGGATGCGGCGCGAGCGGCTGGCGGCGGCTTCCGTCCGCAGCAGCAGGTCGGCGTTGTCCAGCGCGGCGCCCGCGCGGCGGCCCAGGTCCTTGGCGATGGACAGGTCGTCGGGGGTGAAGCGCCGGCCGGAGTCGCTGGCGATCAGGGTGAGCGTGCCCAGCGTGTGGCTGCGGGTGGAGAGCGGAACCGTGATCACCCCGGTGAAGCCGATCTTGCGCAGCTCCGCCAGGTGGTCCGCGTCGCGCGCGGCGCCCGCCAGCATGCCGTCGCTGATGGCGTCGTGCATCTCCGCGCGCCCTGTGCGGAAGACGGCGGCCGCGCCGGTGGGCGCCTCGGGATCGGGCGGATAGCGGCGGTCCAGCTCCTCCGCCCAGCGCAGCCGCTCGGGATCGCGGTGGGCCACCACGCGGGCGCGCCGCCGCCCGTCGGGATGATTGACCTCCACCACGCACCAGTCCGCCAGCCGCTCCACCGCCAGGTCCGCCACGCGGCCCATCGTCCCGTCAAAGTCCAGCGACCGGGCCAGCACCTCGCTGGCGTGGGCCAGAAAGGAGACGCGCTCGCGGGCCGCCTCGGCCGCGCGGGTGGCGTCCAGAAGCTCCTCGGCGGTGGCTTCCAGTTCCACGTTCAGCGTCTGCGCCTGGTCGATCTGGTGCTCCAGCTCCAGCGCCTGCTCCTGCGCCAGCGCCTCCATCCGCTTGCGTTCGGTGATGTCGGTCACCATCCCCAGCGTGAACGCGGGGGCGCCCGCCGCGTCGCGGATCAGCGACACGGTGAGATCCACCCACACCTCCGCCCCGCCCTTGCGCCGGTAGCGCTTTTCCACGCGGAAGCTTTCCGTGCCGCCGGCCAGCAGGCGCTCGTACATCTCGCGGTCCACGCCGGCGTCTTCCGGGTGGGTGATGCCGTCGAAGCCGGATTCCCGCAGTTCCTCCAGCGAGTAGCGCAGCATGCGCCGCAGGGCGGGGTTGATGGCCACGGGGTACCGGTCCAGCCCGGTGAGCGCGACCCCGGTGGCCGCGTACTCGAACATGGCGCGGAAGCGGGCTTCACTGTCGCGCAGCGCCGCTTCCGCCGCCACGTTGCGGGTGACGTCCACCGCGTGCACGGCGATCGCCCACACATGCCCGTCCGCCTGGCGCAGGGGCTGGTAGGTGAAGTCCACGTAGTGCACCTCGTCGCGGCCGTCCCCGTCGTCGTCCCACTCGGCGCGCATGCCGGTGCGGGTGACCGGCGTTCCGGTGCGGTACACGTCGTCCAGCAGGGTGGTGAACCCCTGCCGGTGCAGTTCGGGGAACGCCTCCCGGTAGGGCAGGCCGGTGAGTTCCCGCGCCCCCACCATGCGCCGGTACGCGGCGCTGGTGGCCGCGATCACGTGGTCCGGCCCTTCGTAGATGGCCGTCACGGCGGGGAACTGCTCGATGAGCGAGTGCGCGCGGGAAGAATCCCAGTCCGTCGGTAGTACGCGGGTCACGGGGCCGTCAGGCAGAAGAGCCGGGGAAGAGTCATCGGATGGGAGATGACGCGTAAATGGGGCCGCGGCGGCAGCCGTTCCGCTAACAAAAAGCCCCGCATCGATTTGCGCCGAACGAGCCCGCGACGGCGAAAGCGCCCGCTTCCCGCGGCCGCCGGGATCTCGGTCCGTCCGTTGAGTGCTGAGGCGTCCGCGGATTGGGCACGGCGGATGGACGGAAACGTCCAGATCAATCCCCCAAACGAAGCGCGCCCGGCACATGGCCGGGCGCGAAGAGAACGATCGGGTGGGGCCGCGGTCACACGCGGGCCGGTCGCCCGCCGCGGAACATCACCCAGAGCACGGCCGCCACCAGCAGCGCGCCGGCCCCCATGAAGAGCGCGGTTTCCGGCCCTCCGTCGCGGGCGGGCGGCGCGGGACGCCGGGCGCGCACGGCCGTCGCGGGCGCGGAGGTCACCGCGGGTGCCGGGGCGGGGCGCGCGGCCTCCACCACGGCCGCGGCGGGTGCGGACGGCGCGGCGGGCGCAACGGGCTCCGGCGCGGCCGGGCTCGCGGGCGCCGGCGTGCGCGAGGCGAAGGACGCGTACGCGCCGGGAAAGACGGCGACGTGGTAGTGCGCCGGGTGCCGCTCCCTGGTGATATCGAGCAGCCCCTTGCGCTCCATAGCCAGCAGGCTCGTTTCCATCCACTTGCGGCACTTGTCGCTCTTGCTGATGCGGAAGTCCACCGCCATGCCGGCCGGGTGCACCGAAAGCTTGTGCGCGTTGCCGGGCTGGTTGGCCAAGGGGCGCGTCAGGCTGGTGACCACCAGCGGCTCGCCGCACCCGGCGCGGTAGCCCGCGGCCGTGCGCTTGACGAACTCCAGCACCTCCGGCCGCGCGTACGGAAAGCCCACGTTGGCGAGCTGAAAGTCCGTTCCCGCCACCACGGGCACCAGCTTGCCGCTGGACACCAGTTCCGAAACGTCAGCGGGGGACTTGGTGAAGGTGTACCGGCGCTCCACGGCGACCTCGTGCTGCCGCTCCATGGAGCCGGGCGACCCCGTGAGGGTCACGTCTCCCGCCATCGCGGGGCTCGCGAAGGCCGTCGCCAGAAGTGCCGTCAGAATCGCTTTCATCGCCGCAAACTCTCTCCCATCGGTCTCCGCCGGGTCGCGCACCTCGGACCCCTCGCTCGCCCACCCGTATGCAGAACGCGGTCCACCGCGACGGTCTCCCACGGTGCCAAGTATGTGTGCTGCATCATCTTCCACATCGGCTCCGAATCGCTGCCGGATCGCGCGGCCCGCCGCCTGCCGGGAAAGGCGCGGCGGGGACGGGCTCCCGGGAGATGCGCGGGCCGGGTTTTGATCAGCGAACACACGGGAATCGGAATGACGGGATCGACGGCGGTGCGGGCGGTGATCTTTGACATGGATGGCGTGATCAGCGACACGCAGCGGCTGCACGCGGAGGGCGAGTCGCGCATGCTCGTGGACTGGGGCGTGCACCTGAGCGCGGACGAGATCACGGAGCGGTTCGCCGGGCTGGCGGATCACGACTTCTTTCCCGCCGCGCTGGGGCGGCCGCTGGCGGCGGAGGAAATGGCGGCGCTGGTGGAGCGGAAGTGGGCCGATCTGGCAAAGGATGCGCCCGGCCGCATCGTGCCCATGGAGGGCTCGGTGGAGCTGATCCGCCTGCTGCGCGCCCGCGGCCTCCCCATCGCCGTGGCCAGCAGCTCGCCGATGACGTTCATCCACCAGGTGCTGGATGAACTGGGCGTGGCGGATGCGTTCGCCGCGCGCGCCACGGGGGAGGAGGTGCCCGCGGGAAAGCCCGCGCCCGACGTCTTTCTCCTCGCGGCGCAGCGTCTGGCCGTGGAGCCGTCCGCGTGCCTGGTGATTGAGGACGCGCCAGCCGGGGTGGCCGCCGCGCGCGCCGCGGGAATGCGCTGCATCGGACTGGCGCCGGACGGCGGATCGCGGCTGGACGCGGCCACGGTGGTGGTGCGCTCGCTGCGGGAGGTGGTGGATGATCCGGAGCGGTTTCTGGGCGGCGCGGATCAGGGGTGAGGATGCTCCCCCACGAGAGCGAATGAATCCGCCGCTCGAACAGCGGGAACCCCCGACACGGCGCCCACAGGCGCCGTTCGGGGCTTCAACTGCATTGGCATGCGCGACGATCTCGCCGCGGCAGTCCGCGGAGGCGGACTTCGTGTGTTTCGAGGCGCGGTTTCAACCGCCGGACGAAGGGCCGCCGCCGCGTGCCGAAGCCCATCGGCCGCGCTGAGGTCTCCACTTTCTCCCGCGGGGATGATGAGGGACTGGGAGAAAGACCTCGCCGCATCATCCGGAACGCTTCTCTGATCGACCGAGGCATCCCGCCGCACTGGATGGGAAAAGCGGTGTACCGATCGCATGACGTTCGTCATCTGATCGCGGACCCCGGATTGTGTGCTCCGGGGCCCTGCCCTAGCTTGAATGGCATGACACGCACCCGCCTTTTCCTGGCCCTGCTCGCCGCGGCCGCGCTGGCGCCCGCGCTTCCCAGCCCCGCGCCCGCGCAGGCCGGCGCCACCGAATACCGCGGCGCCGCCGCCCTTGGCCTCAGCCTGCGCCGCGTGGGCGTCGCCAAGCGCGTGCTGATGGTGGGCGCGCACCCCGACGACGAAGACACGCAGCTCCTGGCCCGCCTGGCCCTGGAAGAAGGCGCCGACGTCGCCTATCTGTCGCTCACGCGCGGCGAGGGCGGACAGAACGGCATCGGCACGGAGCTGGGAGAGGGTCTGGGACTGCTTCGCACCGAAGAACTGCTCGCCGCGCGGCGGGTGGACGGCGCGGAGCAGTTTTTTTCGCGCGCGTTCGACTTTGGATTCAGCAAGTCCGCCGACGAAGCGTTTCGCCACTGGCCGCGCGAGGAACTGGTCCGCGACGTGACGCGGGTCATCCGCACCTATCGCCCGGACGTGGTGATCACCGTGTTCAGCGGCACGCCGCGCGACGGGCACGGCCAGCACCAGGTGTCCGCCATCGTCGCGCGCGACGCGTACGACGCCGCGAGCGACCCGGCGCGCTTTCCCGAGCAGATCGCCGCGGGGCTGCGGCCTTTCGCGCCCCGCAAGCTGTATCAGTCTCTCCGCTCCCGCGGGGACGGCGCCACGCTGCAGCTGGCCGTGGGCGACCTGGACCCGCTGATCGGCCGGTCGCCGTTTCAGCAGGCCATGGCCAGCCGTTCCCGCCACCGCTCGCAGGACATGGGCGCGCCGGAAGTGGCCGGCCCCCGCGCCAGCTATCTCCTGCGCGTCCGGCCCGCCCAGGCGGGGATCGAAGCGACGCTCTGGACCGAGATCGACACGGTTCTCGCCACCGCGGGTGAAGGCGCCGCGGCGCGCGGGCTGGTGCGCTACCAGGCGCAGGCCGAAGCGCTGCGCGCCCGCGGCAACCCGCTGGCTCCCGCCGCGCTGGCCGCGGACCTGGCCTCCGCGCTCACCACGCTGAACGCCGCCCGCGCCGCGCTTCCCGCCACCAACGGCACGGCGGACCTGGCGTTCCGGATGGATGAGGAGCGCCGCGACGTGGAGCGCGCCCTGGCGCTGGCCTCCGGCCTCGTGGTGGATGCGACGGCCAGCCGTTCGCGCCTGGCCCCCGGCGACACGCTGACGGTCGAACTGTCCCTCTGGAACGGCGGCGCGCAGCCGGTGACCGTGGCCGCCTTCGCCCCCGAGCTTCCCGCCGGGTGGACGGCGGAGGCGGTGCAGCCCGCGGCGGACGCGCAGGTGGCGCCCGGCGCGCTGATGACGCGTCGCTTTCGCGTGCGGGTGCCGGCGGACGCGGAGCTGACCATCCCGTACTTTCTGCGCCAGCCGCGCGACGGCGACATGTATCGCTGGCCGGATCGCGACGCCGCGCTGACCCGCCCGTTCGAGGCGGCTCCGGTGCGTGCGGTGGCGCGCCTGCGCGTGGCGGGGGCGGAGATCGCGATCCCGCAGGACGCCACCTTCCGCGAAGTCGATCCGCGCCAGGGCGAACTGCGCCGGCCGGTGATGGTGGTGCCCGCCGTGAGCGTGCTGCTCTCGCCGCGCACGCGGGTGCTTTCCACCGCGGCGCCGCGCCCGCTGTCGTACACGGTGCGGCTGGCGGCGCAGGCGGCGGGGGGCGCGCGCGGCACGCTGCGGCTGAACGTGCCCGCGGGGTGGCGCGCGGAGCCGGCCTCGGTGCCGGTGCAGTTCGCCGCGCCGGGCGAGGTGCGCGAGGTGCGCTTTACGGTGACGCCGCCGGCCAGCGCGCGCGCGGGCGACGTGGACGTGTCCGCCGTGTTCGAGGCGCAGGACGGGCGGCGGTTCACGCGCGGGGTGCAGATGATCGACTATCCGCACGTGCGCGCCCGGCCGCTGTACCACGCGGCCGAGTCGCGGGTGCGCGCCTTTGACCTGCGGGTGCCCGCGGGGCTGCGCGTGGCCTACATCGAGGGCGCGGGCGAAGAAGGCCCGGCGTTCCTGGAGAACTTCGGCATCACGCCCACGCTGCTTTCCGCGGACGACCTGGCGGAGGGCGACCTGTCGCGCTTCGACGTCATCATCACGGGGAGCCGGGCGTACGAGGTGCGGGCGGATCTGGGCGCCCACAACCAGCGACTGCTGGACTGGGTGACGGCGGGCGGCACCATGATCGTGCAGTACAACAAGTACGAGATCGTGGAGGGCCGCTTCACCCCCGAGCCCATCACCATGGCGCGCCCGCACGGCCGCGTGACGGACGAAAACGCCGCCGTGCGCATCCTGCGCCCCGAGGACCGGGTGTTCACGTCGCTCAACCGCATCGGGCCGGCGGACTTCGAGGGATGGGTTCAGGAGCGCGGGCTGTATTTCGCGGAAACGTGGGACCCGTTCTACACGCCGCTGCTGGAGATGGGCGATCCGGGCGAGTCGCTGCAGGGCGGGCTGCTGGTGGGGCATCTGGGGAAGGGGACGTACGTCTACACGGGGCTGGCGTTCTTTCGCCAGTTTCCGGAGGGCGTTCCCGGCGCGTACCGCCTGTTCGCCAACCTGCTGGCCCTGGGCGCGCGCGACCCGGCCGGGCGCTGAGCGCGGAGTTCGCGGGCGGCCCCCACCCGGGCCGGCACCACCGGCCCACCCTCCCCCAAAAAAGACTGGGGGAGGGTTGTTGGAGGCTGAAAGCTCGAGTGGCTTCACAAGATTCGTTCGCGCCCATGCCCTGTTGAGCGAATGAATCCGCCGCTCAAACCGCGGGAACCCCCGACTCGTGGCCGCTGTCGCGCCCACGATCGGGGCTTCAACTGCATCGGGGCCGCAGTTCCGGTGTGAGTTCTCCCTCTCCGTGCGTCTGTTTGCACGGGGAGGGCCGGGGAGGGGCTCGCGGCGTGCCGGACGCGCGCCGAAGCCCATCGCCCGCGCCGAACGGCTCCCTCTCTCCCGCGGAGCGGGTGGAGGGGGCTGGGGGGCATAGGCGCGAACTTAAGCCATATCGAGCCCTCTTAGCCCCGTATTTTTACATTCACGGTGGCGCAAAGCTGGCGAAATCTGGTCGAATTAGCCGTCGCGAATAAGCTTTGCAAAATAAAGTTGACGCCTATGGGGCTGGGGGGAGGGGGCCCTCTCCGGATGCGCCTCGACCCGGCTCGCCGCACTGGTCCGTCGTTGGTTGCTCGACCTGTTGACAGTGCACGTATCCCACACCATCGCACATTCATGCGCCTTCGCAGGCCATTCGCCCTGATCCCGTCGATCGCCCTGCCCCTGCTGGCCGCCTGCTCCGGCGGCGACGGGCGCGCGGTGCTCACCGTCTACTCGCCGCACGGCCGCGAAATGCTGTCCGCGTTCGAAAAGCGGTTCGAGACGGCGCACCCCGACATCGACCTGCAGTACGTGGACATGGGCTCGCAGGAGGTCATGGACCGCGTCCGCTCCGAGCGCGCCAACCCCCAGGCCGACATCTGGTGGGGCGCCCCGTCGTCCATGTTCCAGCAGGCCGCGGACGACTCGCTCCTGGCGCCCTCGTCGCCCTCGTGGGGCGCGGCGCTCCCGGCGGGCACGCGCGATCCGCAGGGCCGCTGGTACGGCACGTACCTCACGCCGGAAGTGATCGCCTACAACGGAAAAGCGGTCCCCGCGGCGGAGGCGCCAAAGGACTGGGACGACGTGCTGGACCCGAAGTGGAAAGGCAAGCTGCTCATCCGCGACCCCATGGCGAGCGGAACGATGCGCACCATCTTCGGGATGGTGGTGCAGCGCGGCCTTCGGGCCACGGGCGACACGGCGGCGGGGTTCACCTGGCTGCGGCGGTTGGACGCCAACACCAAGCAGTACGTCCTGAACCCGACGATGCTGTACCAGATGCTGGCCCGCGAAGAAGGCCTCGTCACCCTCTGGGCGCTGCCGGACATCGAGATGGTGCGCGAGAAGTACAAGTATCCCATCGAATACGTGATCCCCAGCAGCGGCACGCCGCAGATCGTGGACGCGGTGGCCATCGTGCGCGGCGCGCCCAATCCGGAGGCGGCAAAGGTGTTCATGGAATACGTGGGCGGCACGGCGGCGCTCATCCCCGCCGTGCGCGACTTCTACCGCCTGCCGGTGCGCGCGGACTTCCCGATGGATTCCATGCCGCCGCGCCTTCGCGCCGCGCAGGCCGCCATCAAGCCGGAACCGATGGACTGGAAGCAGCTTCAGGAGCGCGAGTCGGAGTGGATGCGCTACTGGGACGAGCACGTGCGCGACCGGGGCGGGCGGTGAGCGTGCCGGGTTCCGTGAACGCGCCGCTGGAAGCCACGCCCGGCACCCCGCCCGTGCTCGTCCGCCTGGACGGCGTCGGCCGGCGCTTCGGCGAAACGGTGGCGGTGGATGGGGTGTCGCTGGAGGTGGCGGCGGGCGAGTTCCTGACGCTGCTGGGCCCCTCCGGCTGCGGCAAGACCACCACGCTGCGGATGATCGCCGGCTTTGAGCAGCCGACGTCGGGCCGCATCCTGATCGGCGGGCGCGACGTGACCGGGCTGCCGCCGCAGAAGCGCGACGTGGGGATGGTGTTTCAGAACTACGCCCTGTTTCCGCACCTGGACGTGTGGGAAAACGTGGCGTTCGGCCTCAAGTCGCGCGGGGAGCGCGGCGCCGGAGTGGAGGCCGCCGTCACGCGCGCGCTGGGGCTGGTGGAGCTGGAGCCGTACGCGCGCCGCAAGGTGCAGGCGCTGTCCGGCGGGCAGCAGCAGCGGGTGGCGCTGGCCCGCGCGCTGGCGCCGGAACCGCCGGTGCTGCTGCTGGATGAGCCGCTGAGCAACCTGGACGCCGCCCTGCGCGAGCGTACCCGCGACGAACTGCGCGCCCTGCTCAAGCGGCTGGGGATGACGGCCGTTTTCGTGACGCACGACCAGGAAGAGGCGTTCGCCCTGTCCGACCGCATCGCGGTGATGGAGCGCGGGCGGCTGCAGCAGGTGGGCTCGCCGGAGGCGCTGTACGCCGCGCCGGTGAACGCGTTCGTCGCCTCGTTCCTGGGGCGCGCCAACTTTCTGGCCGCGCGGGTGGATTCGGTGGATGGCGACCGCGCGACGTGCGCGGTGGCGCCGGGCGTGGTGTGGCGCGCGCGGCTGGCGGCGGACACGCCCCGCGGCGCGGGCGACGCCGTGCGGCTGATGGCGCGTCCGGAGGCGCTGACGCTGGCGGACGTGGACGAGCCCAACGCGCTGGGCGCCCGCGTGCTGGACCGCCGCTTCGCCGGCGCGGCCACGTTCTACCGCGTGGAGACGGAGGCGGGGCCGGAGCTGCTGGTGCAGGGCGGGCCGCACGCCGCCCGGCCGGGAGAGCGGGTGGGGATCTGCCTGGACGAATCCGGCCACACCGTCGCCTTTGCGGCGGAGCCGTGATCCGGCGCGGACGGAAATGAGCAACGGCGCCGCTCGCGAGGGATCGCGGGCGGCGCCGTTCATCAACCCGTGCGGTGGCGGATCAGGGGTTGGTCTTGTCGGCGCAGGCGGCGTCGTCGGGACAGCTGGTGTAGTCGCTGGCGCACGTCTCGAAGCACGCGGTGCCCCCGCCCACGCCGCCGACCAGGGCGGCCGGGGTGGTCTTGAAGCTTTCGACGATGATGGCGCTGGGATCCAGGTTCTTCTTCATGTCCGGTGGCGGATGGAGTGCGGAATGGGCACCGTGGCGGGAGTCGCCGGGGCCCGGCGGATCAACATGGGTGAATTGTGGCGGATAATCAATGTCGATGACGGCGAGTGACGCGGGGCGACGCGGGACGCCGGGCCGCGGGCGGATCGGCGGGGCGGCGTGGGTGGCGGTTCCCGTCATCATCATCCTCCTGTGGCTGGTTCTGTATCCCAACCTGTTCGTGCTGGCGGACAGCGTGCTGGACGGCGGCCGGTGGACGGGGGAGCACTACGCGCGCTTCTTCGGCAGCCGGTCAGAGGTGCGGGCGCTGTGGAACAGCGTGTGGATCTCGCTGGCCAGCGTGGTGCTTTCCGCGCTGATCGGCGTGCCGCTGGCCTTTCTGTTCGCGCGGAGGGACTTTCCCGGCCGGCGGGTGCTGGGCGCGCTGGCGGCCATGCCCGTTCTTCTTCCGCCGCTGGTGGGCACGCTCTCGTTCCTTTTTCTCTACGGGGAAAGCGGATTCCTGACGCGCGGCGTGCAGTCGCTGCTGGGGATGGACGAGGCGCCGTGGCGGCTGACGGGCGCCTGGGCGGTGCTGCTGGTGCACGCGTACACGATGTACGTCTACTTCTACCTGTTCACCGCCGCCGGGCTGGCGCGGCTGGACGGCGGCTACGCCGAGGCGGCGGCGGCGCTGGGCGCGGGGTGGTGGACCACCCTGCGCCGCGTCACCCTGCCCATGCTGGCCCCCGCGCTGGGCGGCGCCGCGCTGCTGGTGTTCATGACGTCGATGGCGTCGTTCAGCGCGCCGTACGTGTTCGGTGGCGGCTTCCGCGTGCTGACGACGCAGCTGTTCAACAGCAAGCTGAACGGCGAGGACGGGCTGGTGGCGGTGGAGGCGGTCGTTCTCGCCCTCGCCTCGCTCCTCTTTCTGTGGATGCTGCAGCGGTACGAGTCGGGGCGCGAGTACACGGGGGCGGGCAAGGGGCTGGCCCCGGCGCCCCCCGCGGCAGGCGGGCGCGGAGGCTGGCTGTCGCTGGGCGCCACGCTGCTGGTGGCCTTTCTGCTGCTGCCGCACGCCACGGTGCTGCTGATCTCGTTCGTGCCGGAGGGGACGTGGACCACGCAGGTCATTCCGCCCTCGTACTCGGCGGAAAACTACACGCGGCTGTTCAGCGATTCGCAGCGGCTGGTGCCCATCCTCAACTCGCTGCAGATGGCCACGGTGGCCACCATCGCCAACGTGATCTTTGCGTACGCGGCGGCGTGGCTGCTGTCGCGAAAGGGCACGCGCGGGCGGGGATGGATTTCGGCGCTGGTGGCGCTGCCGTGGGCGCTGCCGGGAACGGTACTGGCAATTGCGCTCGTCTTCACCTTCAACGTGCACCAGCCGCTGGCGGGGCGGTTCGTGCTGGTGGGGACGTGGGGCATCCTGCCGCTGGCGTACTTCATCCGCAACATTCCGCTGGTGACGCGGGCGGCGCTCGGCAGCTTCAAGCAGCTGGATCCCACGTACGAAGAGGCGGCTGCCTCCCTCGGCGCGTCGCGGTGGACGACGGCGCGGCGCGTGGTGCTGCCGCTGGTGCTGCCCGGTCTGGCCGCGGGCGCGCTGCTGGCCTTCGTGACCGCGCTGGGCGAGTTCGTGGCCTCCATCCTCCTCTACACCAACCGCACGCGCCCCATTTCGGTGGAGATGCTGTCGAGCCTGCGCGGCTTCGACTTCGGCGGCGCCTCGGCGTACGGGGTGATTCTGATCGTGCTGGTGGGGATCGTGTTCGCGGCGGGCGGGGGAAAAGGAAGTGCGTGAGTGCGTTAGTGCTGGGTGCGTGAGTGCTGAACTGCCGGGCGGAGGTGCGGCCTTGATCCCATCGATCGCCCGCGGAGAGAAGGCGCTTTTTTCTTTGCCGTCTTTCGCACTCACGCACTGACGCACCCAGCACTCACGCACTTCCGTCCCGTGGATCATGTAAACGCATGTAGTGTATCCGCTTGCATTCCGCGGAACGCCGGGCCCGGCGGCCGCACCCGTACTCTGGTGGGAGACGTACTCGTGCAGAAGATGACCCGACTGCTGGTGGCCGCCGCGCTGGCGCTTCCGTCCGCCCTGGCCGCGCAGACCACGCCCGCCGCGCCGCCGGCCCAGGCCGCGCCCGCGCCGCAGGTGGAGATCGCGCAGATCCAGGCCCGGCTGGAGCATCTGCAGCAGACCGCGCTGCAGGATTCCACCATCCTGGCCGCCGGCGAGGCGCTCAACCGCGACCTGCTGGCCGCCGCCGCCACCGTCGACAGCACCGCCACGCGCCGCCTTGCCCGCGCGGAAACGCTCGGCACCGAGATGCAGGCCGCGCAGCAGGCCGGCGACACCGTCCGCCTGGCCGCGCTCACCAGCGAGGCCGAGGCAATGGCCGTGTACTTCGACCAGCTTACGCCCCGCGTAATGGCGCTGCCCGAGGTGCGCACCAAGCAGCAGGCGTACGTCAATCAGCTCATCGCCACCATGACGCGGCTGGACCCGCAGGTTCCGGCGCTGCTCGCGCGCCTGGAAACGCTGCGCGGCGGCCCCGCGGGCGGCGCCGCCCCTTCCGCGGCTCCGGGCTCCGGCAACTGATCTTCGGGATAGATGGATGAAGAGGGGGCGCACCCGCCGGGGTGCGCCCCCTCTTTCGTTTCCACGATTGCGTCCGCCGCTGCCCGGGATCTACTCTTCCACCGGTCCCGCATGGCTTTTTCCGCTTTCCACTCTCAGGGAGCTTTCATGGATTCTCAGCGGAACACAGCCGAACTCGCGGTCGTGGGGCTGGGTGGAGTCGGGGGCTACTTCGGCTTCAAGCTGGCGAAGCAGTACGCCGGGTCGATGGGCGCGCGGGTCACGTTCGTGGCGCGGGGCGCCACCCTTGCCGCCGTGTGCGAGCACGGGCTCACGCTGCTCTCGCCCGAGCATCCGGATTCCGTCGCGCACCCGGCGCGGGTGGTGGAAAGCGTCGCGGAACTGGGCGCGGTGAATCTGCTGCTGCTGTGCGTCAAGGAGTACGACCTGGAAGACCTCTGCCGGCAGCTGCAGCCCGTTCTCCCCGCCGGCGCGGCGGTTCTGCCCCTGATGAACGGGGTGGACATCTACGACCGCATCCGCCGCATCCTCCCGCACACGGTCATTCTGCCGGCCTGCGTCTACGTGGCGTCCCATCTCAAGGAAGCAGGGGTCGTGGAGCACCGCGGCAATCCGGGCAGCATCGTCGCCGGCCAGGACCCGCGGAATGCCTCGTTCGATCCCCGCCCGCTGCTGGGCCTTCTGACGGACGCGGGCATCAGGCTGGAGTACCAGACCGACGCATTTCCCGCCATCTGGACCAAGTTCTTCTTCATCGCCAGCTTTGGCCTGGTCTCGGCCCGCTACAACAGGTCCATCGGCCAGGTCCACGAAGAGCCTGCCCTGCACGCCCGGGCCCGCGTCCTGATGCAGGAAATCGAGGCCATCGCCCGCGCCAGGGGCATCGCGCTGCCGGATGACCTCATCGAGCGCACGTTCCAGAAGGCGGCCACCTTTCCGTATCACACGCCCACGTCGCTGCAGCTGGATGTGCACGGGGGCAAGGGCCGCACGGAACTGGACCTGTTTGCCGGCGCGATCCTCACATACGGGGATGCGCTCGGCCTGCCGGTGCCGGAAACCCGCGCCATCCGCCAGGAAATCCTGGCACTGAGCACGACGGGCGAGCCGCACCAGACTCCGGTCGTCCAGAGGTAACGGGACGGACGCAGGCGCTGGCCGCGGCCGATTGGAATCAGCGCGCGGGCACCTGTCGGATTCCCCCAAGCTGGGTCGCGGCAGCGCGCTGGATGTTCGGGGATGATGGAAGAGGGCGCACCCGGCGGGCGCGCCCTCTTATTGTGCCCGCGGAGAACGTTCTACTCCGATCGCGCCCGCAGTTTCGATACGGCCAAGGTGCTCAGGATGAGCAGGATGGAGCCCGCCGCCGTCCACGCCACGGTGCCGGACCGCACCGCCTCGTCCCCGCCGCGCCGCGCGATGAAGACGGCCACCAGCGCCCAGACGACCGTCAGCGCGTATCCCGCGTTCCCTCCCGTGCTCCACGTCACCGCCGCCGCGATCCCCCCGGCGATGGCGATCATGATGATTCCCCACATCTCGGCCGTCAGCGGCGCGCCGGTCCATCCCAGCGCCAGTCCCGAACCCGCCACGTTCGCCACCGTCGCCACGGTGATCCATCCCAGAAAAATGCTGAACGTCACCCACACGAGCGCACGCTCCGTGGCGGACAGCGACTGCCGCCGCGGCGCCGTCCGCGCGATCACCACGATGAGCGACGCCAGAATCCCGGCGATTACCAGCACGCTCAGCGCGTACCATCCGCGCGGAAAGACGAGTTCCCACACCGTGTTGCCCAGCATGGCCGCCGCGGTCAGCCATCCCACGCGCCGCAGCAGCGGATGGGCGCGCTGCGCCGGGAGCGCCTGCCAGACCGCGTAGATCACGGTCAGCAGAAAGATCAGCGACCAGATGGAGAACGCGTATCCGGCGGGGACCACGTATGTCGGATAGCGGTTGGATACCTCGCCGATCGCGGGCAGCCCCATCGCCGCGGGGATGGCGGGCGCCGCGATCTGCGTGATGGAGAACAACACGTTGGCCCACTGCCGCAGCCTGTCCGATTTCATCCGTCTGCCTCGTTCCCGTATGTGACGCCGGTGGCGGATGCTGATCCGCGTTCCGCCGCGGCTTTCTCTCCGAGCGGTTCCTGTAACAGGCGTGAATCGTTCCGCCAGACTGATGCACCTTCCGCCGCGCGTCCGTTTCGACGTCCAGCCCGCCCGGATCCGGCCAGGGAGCGCGTTCTCCACCCCCGCGCGGTGACGGCGATTGGGTGCAGCCCCGATCGTGAGCCGCCACCGCCGTGCGTGCCGATCCGTTGGCGCGGCCGATGCAGCGGAAGCATGTACTCCCATCCGCTCCCCATCCAGCCCGGAGCAGCGCCATGGCCCCTCGATTCTTCGGAACCGTATTGCTGGCCGCCGTCCTCCTTCCCGCAGATGCGCGGGCGCAGGCGCAGCCCGTGCGCTTCGCGGGCGTGCAGGCGGCCGACAGTGTGCAGACCCTGCGCGACGCACGCTCGCAGCAGGCCGCGTTCGAGCGGTTCCGCGCGGGGCGCCTGCCGCGGGTGCGCGGGCTGGGCGGCGGAAGCCCGAGCGACTGCACGCGCGTGGGCCGCTTCTGCTTCTACTTCAGCGACGACGGCGACGTGAATCCCCCGCCGGAGCCGCCCATCGTTTCCACGCGCCGCGCGGAGCTGGTGCGCGCGCTGGATGCCGCCGCCGCGCGCAGCCCCGGCGACGCGTGGATCACGGGGCAGCGCGTGCGCTACCTGGCGGAGCACAAGGAGCCCGCCCGCGCCCTCGCCGCCGCGCACGCCTGCCGGGCAGAGGCCGCGTGGTGCGCCGCGCTCGCGGGTTTCGCGCTGCACGAGGATGGCCGCTTTGACGAGGCGGGCGCCGCGTTCGAGCGCGCGCTGCAGCTGCTTCCCGCCACGGAGCGGGCGCGGTGGGTGGATGTGGACGAACTGCTTTCCGCGCGCGACCAGCGCACGTGGCGGGCGCTGTCCCCCGCGGACCGCGCGGTGGCGGAGCGCAGGTTGTGGTGGCTGGCGGACCCGTTCTGGTCGGAGCCGGGCAACGACCGCCGCACCGAGCACTACGCCCGCTGGGTGATGCACGCCCTGCAGGACGACGCGCGTCAGGTGGACCGCACGCGCTGGCTGGACGATTCGCGCGAGGTGGTGGTGCGGTACGGATGGCCGCGCTCGTGGGCCGTGTACCAGCCCTCGTACGTCGGCACCAACCCGGGCGACGCGGTGGTGGGCTACACCGGCGGCCGCTCGTGGGAGTGGCTGCCGCCGCTCTCCGTGGCCCGCGATCCCCGCGCGCTCAAGGGCGATGAGTGGCCCACGGAGGAATCGGCGGTCACCATCACCCGCTACGGCCCGGCGTACGCGGCGCGGATGGCGGAACTGCCGCACCAGTTCGCGCGGTTCCGGCGCGGGCGCGAAACGGTCCTGGTGGCCGCCTTCACCCTGCGCGACGACAGCCTTGCCGCCGCGTCCCGGCTGAACGCCGCCTTGGTGGCCATGGCAGACGCCGATGCCCGCCCGGCGATGGCGCGCGCCGAGTTCACCCGGCGGGGCGTGCTGCGCGTGACGCTTCCCACGGACAGCGTGGTCGCGAGCCTGGAGGTACGGGCGGATTCGTCGCGCATCTTCGGACGGCGGCGGGTGGCGCTGGGTGGCGATGCGCGCGCGGCCGTGTCGGACCTGCTTCTGCTGGCTGATCCCGCCGCGCGGCCGGTGACGCTGGACGAGGCGGCGGCGGGTGCGCGCTCCTCGGCGGAGGCGCGGGCGGGGGAGCGGCTGGCGGTGTTCTGGGAGACGTACGACGTGGGCGCGGCGGATTCCATGACCGTTCGCGTGCGCCTGGTGCCGGACGAGCCGGGCTGGGGCCGGCGGCAGCTGGAGGCCGTGGGGCTGGCGCGGGCCGGGCGTACGGCGGCGATGCGGTGGGTGGAGCCGGTGGAGCCCGGTCCGGTGGTGGGGCGCGCGCTGGGCGTATCGCTCCCCGCCGGCCTGCGCCCCGGCGGCTACACGCTGGAAGTCACGGTTCTCCTGCCCGGCCGCGAGCCCGCCGTCGCCCGGCGCACGCTCACCGTCGTCCGCTGACCATCATCCGCTGTATCAGTGGATGGTGGATGGTGGAAGTGCATCGAACGAAGCCCGTTGAATCGGAGGATGCGCCAGAGGGCGTTCGAGATTGTCCGAGGTCGCCGTGCAGGTGAAGCCTCACGTCTGTGTGATGCTTTCTGCTGTTGCTGCGCATTGCCTTGCTCCCGCACCCCCAACGTTGAGGATCGGCCTTCGAGAAACGGAAAGCCCCGACGACGCTCGCATGCATCGTCGGAGCTTTGCTGCATCGATCCAGGCGGGGCCAGGCAGGGCGGGTAATCGGGAATCCCGCACTGGCGTTTTCTGGCCTATTCTGTCCGCTGAGTGATCCTCGTAGCTGTTCGTGGAACTCTCGCCCACTGATACGGGTTCTTGTGCCAGGCAGGCGCGCGAACCCTGAAACGGCGACCCGGAAAAGCTGTGTATCAGGCCATCAAAAACAGCGGGCAGCGGCATTGGACGCTGGATGGGCGCGCGCTATATTGCCCTCCGCGGTCCGGTTTCGATCGCGGACAGGCGTGCCCCCGCGCCGGTCCGCGGGTCCGCCCCTTTCCTGTCAGGACCCGGTGCGCCACTCCGGCGCTCCGCTGTGCTCGCGTTCCCGTCCAACCGCTCGGGCCTCAATGAACCTCGCACGCCACCTCCTTCTGCCCACGGCCGCGGTGGCGCTGCTGTGCGCAGTTCCCGCGCATGCGCAGCAGCCCATCCGCGCCGGCCAGACCGTTTCGGGCGATCTGTCCGCCTCGGACCCCAAGCTGGCCGACGACTCGCACTACGACCTGTACGTGTACCGCGGCCGCCCCGGCGAGCGGATCACCATCACGCTCACGTCCAGCGACTTCGACACGTTCCTGGGCGGCGGCGCCACGGCGCAGAGCACGGACACGGACGATGACGGCGCGGGCGGAACCAACTCGCGGCTGGAGGGCACGGTGGGCGCCACCGGCCAGTACGTGATCCGCGTGAACTCGCTGCAGCCGGCCACCGGGCGCTACACCCTGGCCGTGCAGAGCGGTGGCGGCGGCGGCACGCCGGCTCCGGCTCCGGCGCCCTCCCCGCGCCCGGCTCCGGCCGCGGGCGGCTCCGGCCAGACCATCCGCGCGGGGCAGACGATCTCGGGCGAGCTGACCGCGTCGGACCCCAAGCTGGCCGACGACTCGCACTTCGACCTGTACACGTACCAGGGCCGGCCGGGCGAGAACATCACCATCACGCTCATGTCCACCGCCTTTGACGCGTTCCTGGGCGGCGGGGCCACGGCGCAGAGCACGGAAACGGACGATGACGGCGCGGGCGGCACCAACGCCCGGCTGCAGGCCACGGTGGGACCCTCCGGCCAGTACGTGATCCGGGTGAACACGCTGTCCCCCGGCGAAACCGGGGCGTACACAGTGTCGGTGCAGAGCGGCGGCGGGGGTGCTCCGGCGCCCGCCCCGCGCACCACGCCCGCGACGCAGGCGTCCAACGGCGGCGCGCGCACGGCCAGCGGCGGCCCCATCCGCGCCGGCGAAACCGTCACCGGCGCCCTGGCGGCGTCCGACAACAAGCTGGATGACGGGTCGTTCTTTGACCTGTACACCTACCGCGGCACCCCCGGCGAGCAGATCACCGTCACCATGATGTCGACGGCGTTCGACGCGTACCTGTCCGGCGGCACCATTCGCGGCGGCACGCTGACCCCCGAGGCGCGCGACGACGACGGCGCAGGCGGCACCAACGCCCGCATGGTGGCCGTGGTGGGCGCCAGCGGCGAGTTCGGCATCCGCGCCAACTCCGTGGCCGCGGCCTCCACCGGCGCCTACACGCTGCGCGTGGAAACCGCGGCCCGCGGCACCGGGCCGGCGCAGGCGCAGGGCACGCCCATCCGCGCCGGGCAGTCGGTGCAGGGCCGCCTGGCCTCGGGCGATCCCGTGCTGACGGACCAGTCGCTGTACGACCTGTTCGTGTACCAGGGCAGCCCCGGCGAGCAGATCGAGGTCACCATGAGCTCCAGCGACTTCGACACCTTCCTGGGCGGCGGCGAAGACGCGGCCTCGGCGGTGACGGGCGCCGACCATGACGACGACGGCGGCGGCGGCACCAACTCGCAGCTTCGCGTGACGGTGGGCAGCAACGGCCGCTACGTGATCCGCGCCAACTCGCTGCAGGGCAACGTGACGGGCGCCTACACGCTGGCCGTGCGCAGCGCGGGCGGCGGCGGCCAGGTCGCGTCGGGCAGCACCATCCGCCAGGGGCAGACCGTTTCCGGCCGGCTGGAGGCGTCGGACCCCACGCTGCAGGACGGTTCGCACTACGACATCTACACCTACCAGGGCCAGCCGGGCGAAGAAATCGTCGTCCGCCTGGAATCCACCGACTTCGACCCCTTCCTCACCTGGGGCACGCTGTTCGGAAACCAGTACCAGCGCATCGCCCAGGACGACGACAGCGGCCCGGGCGCCAACGCCGAACTGCGCGTTCGGCTGGACCGCTCGGGGACGTACGCCATCCAGGCCAACTCCTTTGGCGCCAACGAGTCCGGCGCGTACACGCTGCGCATCGACCCGGCCAGCCAGGTGGCCCAGCGCACCGACGCCACCAGCCGCTTTCCGGCCGTGAGCATCGGGCAGCCGGTGACCGGGCAGCTGACCGCGCAGGACGCCATGCTCAGCGACAGCTCGTACGCCGACGTGTACCTGTACCGCGGCGAGCCGGGCGACCAGGTGCGCGTGACGCTGCGCTCCACCGCGTTCGACTCGTACCTGGCCGTGGGCGCCACGGACGGCGAAGACACGCGGGCGATCGCCAGCGACGACGACAGCGGCGGCGGGAGCGACGCGCAGCTCAACTTCACCGTGGAAGGCAACGGCACCTACGCCATCCAGGTGAACTCGTACGGCCCGCGCGCCACGGGTGCCTACACCCTGCTGGTGGAGCGCGGAAGCGGGGCCGTCGCCCAGCGTCCGCAGGGCGGCACGTCCACCGCGCCGGTGGGCGCCGGCACGGCGGGAATGACGGGCAAGTGGGTGGCGGCGTACCCCGCCGTGACCACCCCGCGCTACAACCCCATGCGGGCGCAGCTCCAGAGCGCGCGGCGCATGGAAGGCGTGGCGGACCAGCTGAACGGTTCGTTCCCGCTGCCGCGCAACGTGCCGCTGCTCTTTGGCGAGTGCGGCTCAGAGATGGGCGCCAACGCGTTCTACAATCCGCGCGACGGCTCGGTCACCTTCTGCTATGAGATGCTGGACTACCTGACCGAGGGCTTCCAGGGCGTGGCGCAGAACCAGCAGGACCTGGCGGAGCGGGTGAACGGCGCGTTCGACTTCATCATGCTGCACGAGGTCGGGCACGCGCTGGTGCACCAGCTGGATTTGCCCATCACCGGGCGCGAGGAGGACGTGGCGGACCAGCTGGCCGCGCTGGTGCTGCTGCAGGACGGCGACAAGGGCGCCAACGCGGCGCTTTCCGGCGCCATGGCGCTGCAGAGCGAAGGCGCGCAGTTCGACAACTCGGATTTTTCCGACGAGCACTCGCTGGGGCCGCAGCGCCTGTTCAACATCGCCTGCTGGATCTACGGCTCGGACCCGGGCAAGTACCAGGGATGGGTGCGCGACGGCATTCTGCCCCAGGCCCGCGCGCGGCGCTGCCCGTCGGAGTACGAGCAGATGACCAAGTCGTGGACCCGCCTGCTGGGGCGCCCGCTGGGCCGTCAGTAGCAGACGGGGGATGGATTAACGAAGGGGAGGCCCGCGGCGCACACCGCGGGCCTCCCCTTCGTTTCGTCCCCGCCCGTCATCCACCAGACCCCTCTCGGTGAGGGTGGATGGATGCCGGATCAGCCGATCTCCTGCTCCTTGTGCAGCACCAGCGCGCCTCTGATCACGCGCCACGCATACCATACGAACACGCCCACCGCCGCCGCGCCCATCAGGACGAGGCTCCCCATGGACTGGGTGCCCATGACCACCACGAACCCGACGACGGCGACGGCGATTGCGTAGACCAGCCCAGCCCAGAAGGTGTGAATCTGCCATTGGTAGTGAGACTCCAGCCACGTGCCCCGCGCCTCGCCCCGGTTGACGTAGGCCAACGCCACGCCAAGCACGGGCGGAATGAAGTACAGAAATCCCAGCCCGAGCAGCACGTAGATGATCATGGGTACGGGGCTGTACGTCTGCTTCGCCGGGGCGGGGCGGGAGACGGGGATGGCGGGCGTGTACGCGGCCGCTTGCCGCGGCGGGCGCGCACCCCACAGGCGCCGGCCGCAGTGGGGGCATGCCGCGGCCTCGTCGCTGACGGAGCCGTCGCAGAAGGGGCAGGTGGTAAGGTGGCCCATCTCGTTCCGGGGTAACAGGTTGATGAGGGGGGTGCAATCGAGGGCGGATCGTACGTGAGACATCGGCAATCGTTTCAACCGGCGCGAAACGAGTGTCAGAAAGAAGCTTCTGCAAGGTGGCGGGCAGGACGGGCAGGACGGGCAGGACGGGCAGGACGGGGATGGCGAGGCGCGGAGCGACGGGATGGACGGCAGGCGGCGAAGCGGGTTCCGTGCATCCGCTTCAGCAGTTGACAGCGGAAAAGAAGGAAGGTCGCGGCGCACGCCGGGAACCTCGTCCGTGTTCCATCTCCCGAACCGCATCCGGCATTCCGCGGCCCTCGGCGGATCCGCCGTCGCACCTCATCCACCGCCGCGGGAGAACGAACTTTGTTCCGGGTGCCGGAAATGATGTGGATGAGGCCGGGACGCAAAGAGGCCCGCGGCGTGTGCCGCGGGCCTCTGCTGTTCTGCCTCGCCGGGTGCTAGAACACCGTCGAGCCGCCGCTGTCTACGACGTCGGGGTCGCCGCCGGGAATGCCGCCGCCGGTGGCCAGCGTAAGCTGCGTCAGGCGCGGCAGTTCCTGCACGCGGGGGGCGGTCCAGGGGCGGCGCGAAGCCGACGCCTGCGAGGAGGTGGTGTTTTCCATCATGGAGATCTCCGGGATGAACCGGTGCCCGTCGCGGGCACCACGGCGGTGTGCGATCGGCAGATTTGCACGGCATGTACCGTGCCTGATCGCTCCGGAGTGTGTTCTGGAGGGCGCCCCCATCGGGTCCCGGCGTGCAGTTTTCCTCCCCGCGCGTCGCATCCGGCATGCGCGCGGCCGCGGGCGCATACCGGCGCCGCGGGTGAGGTGCTAGTTTGCGGTTCGGTGTTCATCAACCATTCCACAGGGCGCGAATGAGCCGGCTTTTGATCCCGCGAGACGATCTGGACGGCGAGGCGGCGGCGCTCATTCCCGGCGGCGGAGAGACGGGGCGCATCTTTCGGCAGACGGACTGGGCGCGCACCCCGCTGGGGCCGGTGAGCGGATGGCCGCAGAGCCTGCGCACCATCGCGTCCGCGGTCCTGGGGTCGGCGGTGCCCAACATCGTGCTCTGGGGGCCGGATCTCGTTCAGATCTACAACGACGGCTACGTCCCGTTTCTGGGCGTAAAGCACCCCTGGGGATTCGGCATTCCCACCCGGGAGTGCTGGCCGGAGGCGTGGGACTTCAACGAGCCCATCTACCACCGCGTATTCGCGGGCGAGACGGTTTCCCTTGTCGACCAGCCCTACCAGCTGCGGCGCGCCGGGCCCGATGCGCCGCCCGACACGGTGTACATCACCATCTCGTACAGCCCGGTGCGCGGCGAGGGCGGGGCGGTGGGCGGCGTGTTCATCACCCTGTTCGATACGACGTCGCAGGTCACCAGCCGCGCCCTGCAGGCCGAGCGCGAACGGCTGACGCGCGACCTGGAGATCGAGCGCGAACGGCTGGCCGCGGTGTTTCAGCACGCGCCCTCGTTTCTGGCCGTGCTGCGCGGGCCGGACCACGTCTTTACCCTGGCCAACGGGGCCTACTACCAGCTGGTGGGGCACCGCGAGATCATCGGCAAACCGGTGATCGAGGCGCTGCCGGAGGTGGCGGGGCAGGGCTTCATCGAGCTGCTGAACGGGGTGCTGTGGACGGGGACGCCCTACCTGGGCCGCGAGCTTCCCATTCTGCTGGCCCGCACCCCCGGCGCCCAGCCGGAAGAGCGCTACGTGGACTTCACCTACCTGCCGCTGGTGGAGGGCGAGGGGGAGCGCGTGGGGATCATCGCGCACGGGTTCGACGTCACCGGGCAGGTGCTGGCCCGGCGCGAGGTGGAGCGGCTGCTGGCGGAAAGCGAGGAAAGCCGCCGCGAGATGACGCGCACCAACGAGCTGCTTTCCGGGCAGCAGGTGGAGCTGGAGGTCATCACCGAGCAGCTGCAGGAGAACGCGGCGGAACTGGAGGCGCAGACCGAGGCGCTGGCCGACGCCAACCTGCGGCTTCAGGCGAGCGAGGGGCGGCTGCGCGGCATCTTTGACCAGACGCCCATTCCGCTGGCGGTAATGAGCGGGCCGGACCACGTGTACACCATCGTAAGCCCGCGGTACACGGCGTTCGGCGGCGGGCGGCCGCTACTGGGCATTCCCTTTCGCCAGGCATTCCCCGAAACGCTGGAGGGCGGGCTGGGCGAGATCCTGGACCGCGTGTACGAAGCGGGCGAGCCGTTCTTTGCCAGCGAGCGCCCGGTGTTCATCGACCGCGACGGTGACGGCGTTCCGGAAGAGTACCTGTTCGACGTCGGCTACCAGCCGCTGCGCGACACGAACGGCCAGGTGTACGCGCTGGTGAGCATCGCCAACGACGTTACGCACCAGGTTCGCGCGCGGGGCGAACTGGAACGGGCGCGCGCGGAGGCGGAGGAGGCCAACCGCGCCAAGAGCGAGTTCCTGGCGAACATGAGCCACGAGCTTCGCACGCCGCTCAACGCCATCGGCGGCTACACGGAACTGATGGAACTGGAGATCCACGGCCCGGTGACCACGGGGCAGCGCGACATGCTGCAGCGCGTGCAGGCCGCGCAGCGCCACCTGCTCACGCTCATCAACGACATTCTGAGCTACGCGCGGCTGGAGGCGGGGCGGGTGGAGTTCGACTTGGAGCCGCTGTCCGCGCGGCGGGTGCTGGGCAGTCTGGACGCGCTGATCGCCCCGCAGGCGGCCAGCAAGCAGATCGCCTACCAGGTGCTGGAGTGCGACGGGGAACTGCGCTTCATGGGGGATGAGGAGCGCGTGCGGCAGATTCTGGTGAACCTGGTGAGCAACGCCGTCAAGTTCACCGAGGCGGGCGGGCGCGTGGTGCTGCGCTGCGACGCGGACGCGGAGTGGGGCTACCTGCGGGTGGAGGACAACGGGCGCGGCGTGCCGGCGGAAAAGCTGGAGTCCATCTTTGACCCGTTCACGCAGGTGGACCGGCGGCTGGACCAGCCGCAGGGCGGGGTGGGGCTGGGGCTGGCCATCAGCCGCGACCTGGCGCTGGGGATGGGCGGCGACCTGACGGCGGAAAGCACCCTCGGCCAGGGAAGTACCTTCACCCTGCGCCTTCCTCTCGTCCGCGGCGACTGAGCCGCGGAGTGGCGGGCGATGGACGCGCGGCCGGGGATCATGCTGCGTCCCCCGGGCGGGATCGGCGGGAGAATGACCGGAGACCGGCATGCCCCCGCGGCGTGCCGGTCTCCGCGTTTCCCCGGCTCAGAAGTAGATCTGCACCGCCAGGCCGGAGGTGAACGTGTCCAGGTTCAGGCCGGTGGAGTGGGCGGTGCGTTCGTTCACCGAGTCATCGGTCTCCAGCGTCTGGCGGCTCAACTGCGCGCGCAGCCCGGTTTCGCCGGAGATGCTGACGCGGCGCGCCGGGAACCATTCCACGCCCAGCCCGCCCAGGCCCCCCACCCCCACGACGCGCGATGTGGTGCCCAGATCGTCGCCGGGGCCGTGCGACTGGTGTATGCCGAACACGTACGCGCCGCTCAGGATGTAGGGCCTGACCGGGCCCAGCGGATCGGCGTAGCGGCGCACGCGCACGCCCAGCGACAGGTTCAGCTGGGTGTTGGTAGAGGAGCCCTCGTCGTCGTCCACGTCCAGGCTGTTCCGGGACGCGCCCAGCGCGACCAGGATGCCCACGTTGGTGTTGTCGTCCACCATTCTCCAGATCCCCGCCTGGGCGCTTCCGCCGTCCAGCGGCGCGGTAAAGGAGATGGAGCGCGCGCCCTTGCGGAGCACGGTGGTGGTGTCGGCGTCCGCGGGGGACGATTGGGCGTGCGCGGCGCCGGTGCACAGCGCGAGGGCCGCCACGATGGCGGAGGACACAAGCCGTTTCATCTGAGGAGAAAGGGTAGGGCGCCGGGGTGCGGCGCAGGTTGGGGTGATCCGCCTCGCCGGGGACGATCCGCGAGGAGGGCGCGAACGGCCCAACGATATTCCGTCGCCAGACGGAGTGCCAGCGGCCGTGAATGAGAAAGTGATTATCCGCGGGACGCTCGACGCCAACTGTCCTGAGCGGATGAATCCGCCGCTCCAGAAGCGCAAAGCCCCGACCCGTCGCCCACAGGCGCCGTTCGGGGCCTCAATTGCAATGCAGGGCGGGTGCGGTGCGAGCGGGACGGTTGGACCGGGGGAGAGTAGATCCTTCGTCGGCGCCAAGGTTCGGCCTGGGCGCCGGAATCGGCCGGCGCCTCCTCAGGATGACGCCTTTTGGCGCCTCAGCGGAGGGGTGGAGGCGTGGCGGAAGGTGGATGTGTGATGGAGGGTGAATGCGTGGCGGAGCGTGGTGGCGTGGCGCAGGGGGGAGGCTTGGCGCAGGTGGAGGCGGGCTGTGGCGCTCCTGTGCGCACTTGAAGCCGCGGGCGTGGACGCGACAGCGGCTACGAGCAGGGGTTCCTGCTGTTGGAGCGGCGAATTCATCCGCTCAACGGAGCTGGAGATGGTCGCCGAACCGCATCGCCCGCACCGTATCGCAGTTGGTGTGTGCTCCCTCTCCCACATCTGTTCGTGGGAGAGGGTCGTCGTGCGCAGCACGCGGGGTGAGGGCTCCCCCGGGGCTGAGCACTGCGCACTTCCGTCCCTCGCACTCACGCACTCACGCACCCCGCACTCACGCACTTCCCCTACTGTCCCGCGCTCGCGTTCCGCTCCTCCAGCCAGACGATCAGGTTCTCCATCCCGAGGCGCCAGTTGTCCTCCAGCAGCCGCACGGCGCCGTCCAGGTCGCCGGCCATCGCCATCGCCACGATCTGCTCGTGCGAGCGCGTGCTGGCGGGGACGAATCCGGCGTTGAGCATGTATGCGTACTCATACCGGCGCACCACCCGCTTGAGCGAATCGATGGTGGTGCGCAGGTACTCGTTGTCCGACGTTTCCAGCAGCGTGCGGTGCCACTCCACGTCCAGGTCAATCCGCCGCGCCGGCTCCTGCTCCGCCTCCAGCGCGGTGTTGATGCGCACCAGCGCCGCGGCCCGCTCCTCCGTCAGCGGGGCCGCGCTGCGCATGGCCAGCACCTCCAGCGTCCACAGGACGGAGTACACCTCGCGCATTTCGCGCACGGAAAGCGGCTTGACGAAAAAGCCGCGGCCCACGTCGGCGCCCAGAAAGCCCTCGCGCTCCAGCCGCAGCAGCGCTTCGCGGATGGGGGTGCGGCTCACGCCCAGTTCGCGCGCCAGCGCCGTGTCGCTGATGCGGGCGCCGGGCTTGAGGTCGTCGCGAAGAATGCGGTCCACGATGGCGTGGTGCACCTGGTCCCGCAGCGGAACGCGCGCGATGGAGGCGGGGATGGAAACGGGCGTGGCTTGGCGGGAGGTCATCAGGCGGGGGATGCGTGGTTCGTTCCTGGCGTTGCAAGATCGCGGGCGGGCCGGGCGGGCGCAACCGCCGCCGGAGTGCCGCCCGGGCTGTCCAATGTTCGTCCACTGGCCGGGCTTGCCGGGGCCATCCCGGGCCGCAACATTGGCCGGGTCGCCCCGTTTCCCCCACACGCAGGGACCGTGTCCGCACCCGCCGCGCCCACCCGCGAAATCAGCGCCTCGCACCGCATGATGCAGGTGACGGAGTGGGAGCTGCAGCGCATTCTGCTGGACATTCATGACGGGCCGGTGCAGCACATGTTCGCCGCGCTTTCGCAGCTGGACCTGCTGCGCCGCGCCCTGGTGAGCGCCGAGTGCCTGTCGCCGGAGGCGGAGGACCGCGTGGCCCGCATCCGGCAGCTGCTGGAGGGCGGATTGAACGAGGTGCGCAGCTTCATCGGCGCGTTCCGCCCGCCGGAGTTCGAGGCGCGCGGCTTGGTGGCGCTGGTGGAGAACCTGCTGCTGCAGCACGAGGCCATGACGGACACGCAGGTCGCGCTGGAGGTGCGCGGCCCGGTGCCGGACCTGGCCGTCCCGGTCAAGATCGGGCTGTACCGCGTGCTGCAGGAGGCGCTGAGCAACGCGTACCGCCACGGCGGCGCCGACCGGGTGGCGGTCCGGCTGCGGGGCGCCGCCGGGCGCGAGGGCCCGCGGCTGCGCATGACGGTGAGCGACAACGGCGACGGCTTCGACCCGGCGCGGATGGCGGAGGGCCGGCACTTCGGGCTGCAGGGAATGCGCGACCGCGTGGAGATGATCGGCGGGCGGTTCCGCCTGCGCAGCGCGCCCGGCGCCGGCGCGCTGATCGCGGTGGAGGTCCCGTCCGCCGCGCCCGCGGAGGAGGAATGAGCGGCTTTCGCATCCTGCTGGGCGACGACCACGAACTGGTGCTGGAAGGGCTGCGGTCGCTGGTGGAGGCCGAGCCCGACATGCGCGTCATCGCCACGGCCACCAACGGACGGCAGGTGATTGACGCGGTGCGGCGCGATCCCCCGGACGTGGTGGTGATGGACCTGGAGATGGGGGAGATGAACGGCCTTCGCTGCCTGGAGGTCATCAAGCGCGAGTCGCCCGGGGTGCGCGTGCTGGTGCTGACCGCGTACGGCGACGGCGAAAGCATGCGCGCGGCGCTGGAGGGCGGCGCGGACGGCTTCGCGCTCAAGACCGAGCCGCCGCAGCAGACCGTGGCGTCCATCCGGCAGGTGTGCCGGGGGCAGCTGGTGTTTCCGCTGGCGGCGCGAAAGTGGCTTCTGCGCAGCGAATCGCCCGGCGACGCCACCACGCCCAGCGCGCGGGAGACGGAGATCCTGGCGCTGGTTTCGGAGGGGCTCACCAACGCGCAGATCGCGCACAGGCTGCGGGTGAGCGACAACACCGTCAAGTTTCACCTGCAGAACCTCTACCTCAAGCTCGGCGTGCGGAACCGCACCGAGGCGACGGCCTGGTACCTTCGCGAAGGCCGCGCCCGCCGGGCGTAGAACGACGAATTCACGCTTCGATGAACAACAGGATCTCAGCCCTTAGCAGCTGCGTGCTGTGTGACAGTCCGCTGGCCGGAAACGGAACGGGCGGACAGATCGGCTTCTGCCTGAACTGCGCGGGCGAGCTGGGGATGATGCCGGTGGAAGACCTGATGGGGCTTACCGCCGACGATCTGGATCTGCTCCCCTTCGGCTTCGTCACGGTGGACGACGCGGGCGTGGTGGAAGCCTTCAACGCCTTTGAAGAGCGGCTGAGCGGGCTGCAGGCCGCGCGGGTGCTGGGGCGCAGCTTCTTTCGCGACGTGGCGCCGTGCACGGCCGTGCAGGAATTCGAGGGGCGGTACCGGGCGATGGTGGAGCGGGGCGAGGCGGGGATGGACCGGTTCCGCTACCTGTTCCGCTTCAAGAGCGGCGAGCGGCTGGTGCAGATCACCATGACGTACATGCCGGACAAGAAGAAGGGCGTGCTGATCGTGCGCAATCTGGACCGCGCATAGAACCGCTGACGTCCAGCCGCCGTCGATTGGGCGAGACGTGCGGCGGGCGTCGGCCTCGTTCGTGTGAGACATGCGGCGGCGCTCACCCAGTCTCCCTGAGCGAATGAATCCGCCGCTCCAACCGCGGTAAGCCCCGACACGTCGCCCACAGGCGCCGTTCGGGGCTTCAACTGCATCGGGGACGACTCGCTTCGGTGCTCAACCTCGCATCGGCGGGGGGCAACGTCGCGCCCCCACGCGGGTACCCAGCAGCAACGCGCCGCGGGCTGCATCGAGAACGCCGTCGCGCACGGACCATCGAATGCACAGATTCCGGGTCCGTGCACCAGAGCGGCGGCCGCAGTCCGCGAAGGCGGACTTTGCGCCGTTGTTGCCGCGACTTCAACGCTTGGTGTGAGTTTCTCACCAGCCGAGCAGATCGGCAAAGGCGAGCGGCTGTCGTCCTAGCTGCCTGTTGATCAAGATGCAGGCGTTGTGAAGCGAAGCTTTTGCGCAGAGCCGGGTAAACAGACCGTCCATGGA